>JAWOBN010000032.1:0-37015 GCA_046484245.1 bacterium
TTAGTTTCATCATGAATTGGGCTAATGATGTGTTATTCCTATGTACAAGTAGATGATAATGATTCCTGATAACAGCATATGCATGAATATCCATATCTGTCAATTCCAGCACTTGATTTAATATATTGAGAAAAGCTCCCATATCATCATTGGAAAAATATAATGGATTTTTTCTTTGCCCTCTGGCAAAGAGATGATAATAATAGCCTTTCTTATCAATTCTCGCACTACGTGACATAATTATATTTTAACAGAAATTGCAAGAATTGCAAGGGTCGTCCCCGGGATTTGGAGTGGGGCTTATTGACAGGGTGTGTCAATTGATTATAGTTGATTTATGAGATATTTGATATCAATATTACTCACCATTGTTATGGTATTGTCTGTCAGTGCATATTCAATAAGCAGGTCTGTTTTAGAGGATTATGTTGACAGGATGGATATCCGTACAATGGCAGAGCAGTTATTTTTTGTCTATGTTCCCAATAATGATGCGCTGCCCTTCACTCCGGGCGGGATTATACCTTCAGCAGGAATACTGAAGGATGCGTATTCCGGGCACAGGACAATTATTGATAAAACTTTACATAATAATATTCCTCCATTCACAGGCATTGACCAGGAGGGCGGCCATGTCAACAGATTCTCCTTTGTGAAAGAGTTCCCGCCAATGTCAGAACTCTCTGATATGGAGAGGGAGAAGGCAGCAGATTTAATAGATTCCCAGGCATTGCTTATGAAGAGAGTGGGCATAAGCGTCAATTTTGCACCTGTTGTGGATATTGCTGACAAGCGGGGTGCCAATATGAAACGCATGGGGCGCATTATATCCGAGCACCCTGATACAATCATTGATTTTGCATCCTTCTATATGACATTGATGAAGAAACACCGCATACTCACCACATTGAAGCACTTCCCCGGATACGGCAATACATACTACAATTCGGATGCAGGTAAAACCTATTATGAAGGTACAATTGAGGATTATTCCACAGGCCTCAATGTATTCTCTCAATTGGCGGACAAATCGGATTTCATAATGGTTTCCAATCTTATATACCCCTTCATTGACTCCATGCCTGCATCAATGAGCAGTGATATTATCTCTCAGGCGCGTTTTATGAATAAATACAGTATAATAATCACTGACGATATTGCATGCAAGGCACATGAAAACCCCTTCACTGCACTGAAGACATCATTCAATGCAGGTGCTGACATGTTCATACTGATGGACCATACAATGGCAAAACCCATGAGGGATTCCATTGTTGAATGGATAAACAGGGATGAAATAGAAGAGGATTATCTGAAAGAAAAATTACTGCGGATAATCCTCAGAAAGGATTATCTCTCCGGGATTATCCGCAGAAATGATTAATACTTCATTATTCTTCTTACTGTTTTCTTGCTGCTGCCTTCAAGCTGCACAAAATAGATCCCTGATGCCATTTCAGAGAAACCTTTCAGCTCTGCACTACCTTCAACTGCAAGTGCTTTCTCCATTCTCAGATTACCCGCAATATCATATACACTTACTGAATGATAATCAGAAGCAGATTCAATATACAGTATATCGTTCATCAGGTAAACATACACATCAGAAGCCTGTGACGGTATATTGAATATAAAACTCCTCTTGGTTGTATTATTGACAATATAGTCAATTGTATAGAATCCTGATGACTGGGAAGAATTCAATTTATACTTTGTGGTGAATTCTGATGTATTCTGCCTGTCCATCTCCTCTGAATTGCGTGATAATGTGAGATAACCTGTCCGGGGCTGTGCGATCATCACTGTAAATGCAATTCCTGCCGGGCTTATTGAATAATTCACATTGAGCTGATTGACTGATGTATAACTCGGTTCAAAACGCCTGTCCATACGGAACAGGCTATCTGTTGTTGTGCCGAGTAAATCAACAAGGTTATGCTGTTCCATATAGGATATGGGGAATGAGAAGAATGCAGTGCGGTGATCCAATGCTTCAAAGGTCACACCGGAATTATAGGTCGCCTTCTGAGTTGGCGGAAATTCAAATGCCGGTGCAGGTGTACCGTCAACAAGAGCAGTATCCGCAGGCCAGAAGAAATCAGGTTCATTGACAGTCTCCACCTTGAATTCACCCACTGTCTTTGCGTACATACTGCCCTTTACAGCAATATGCGTATTATCATTCAGATTAGTGCCCTGAAAATCCACACCATAATAATTATACAGTATGTCAGGCTTTATTGAATATACAGCAGTTGCGAGATTCTCACCACTCATAATCATATTACCGCCGTAATTCATATAGTATATCATATTATCCAGGTCCTCTGCATACAGCAGACCATCCGCATATCTCATACCTGTAAACAGTATCACGCCCTGATACATGGACAGAACTTCATAAGAAGGCAGCTTGTCACCAGGCGGTATATCAGCTTTCTCATAATCAATTTCAAGTACTGCCATTGCTTTGTAAATATCTTCAGGTAGCTTTGAACCACTGTGATTGATTACAAAGAAGCGTCCTATTGAAAATATCCTCAGTATATCACGGAGATATCCGGCTCTTGCCAATCTGTTCTCTGTTGAATCAGGCAGAGCTTTCTGATTATTGTTCGGCTCTGACATTGCACCCATGCTGACTGCTGATATATATGATTTCCATGTTACTGTATCCGCCTTATCAGGCAGATAGGGGGTTGTGCATCCTGATGTTGATTTATATACCTTCTGTTTCGGCTGATAAACAGTTGCAATATGCGTGTAGGGATTTGCAGGGTCATACTTCTCAAAATAGTCAATACCCAGATCCGGTTCAGTGTATGCCGGATAACCGAATTCATAAGGAGGCATGAACTGAAAAGAGGTATCCACTCTTATTGTGTCATATCCGCCATAACTGCTTGCACTGCCTGTATATTTCATACCAAAATTATAATGAAGAAAATCAGGATACTCCACTTCAAGGAATTCCATTACATTATTTCCTTCCAGATAGACACATCCGGGATTGTATTTGGTTGTATCCGGTTCCATGTAATTCCGGAGCACTTCAACATCTTCAGGTTTCAGTATCTCTGTTTTCGGATCACTGTGACCTGCTACAATAAAAACAGCTGCATAATCATGTATATCCGGGTATGCCGGCAGTGTATTATCAACTATGAGATTATCACCAAGAACAAATCCCAAATCCTCAAATGCCTTTACCAGATTATACTCATAGCCTATCTGCTGCGCGGGATTGTCCGGATTGGAGAAATACAACTGATTGTCATTGTCATAGATAAATATTTGTACATTATTGAAATTCTGTGCATACAATACTGCAAATATCAATAATATACTCAGCAAAAGAATTGTTTTCTTTTTCATAAAAACCCCCCGGTTTTATTTTCTATACTACACAATATAATAAGCAAATTCTATGCCAAATTTCCTCCGGCAAGTTCAGCAGAATATCAACTTAGCAGAGGTATTTGACCATTCTTTTTACAGTATATGCAATTATTGCACATTTGTCAATATTCTTGTAAAAATTTGCACTACATTGTCGGGGGCGGCACCTCCTCCTCCAGTTCATGTTCATCCTCATGTCTGATTGCAATATATATGGATTTGCCTATATTGAAAACAAGGAGGAACAGTGCTGCAAAGAAGAATATCAGTGAACCCCATGAGACAGTGGTGAATGTCTCAAATAACCAGTAGAAGATTGTAATGAGTATTAGAAGCACAAGATAGTACTTGCCTTCAGCAGACGGTCTGTGATTATCCCTTGCCCTGGCGATTACAAAGGATGCGATAAGTACAGCCATTACAACAAACCAGCCGCCCAGTATCCTTGCCAGAAGCGGATAGTCACCATAGGGCTCCTTGAATTCATTTATTACAGAGAATATAAGGAGGATTATCAGTGAACCGGGCACAATGTATTTGATGCATATCTCCCAGAATCTGTTGAGTGCCCTCTCTGAAACACTGTTGGAGAAATCCTTCAGTTTATCTGCACCGAATATCCAGCCTACCAGTATTGCTTCAAGCAGTCCCACAACAACAAGACCGTATGACAATATCCAGTGATCAACAATATCCAGCCAGAAGAGACCGCTTCTTGTTGCATATAATATGCCCAGCAGAACATTGATGCCTATGATAATGGATGTTGCCTTCATTCTGGAGATGCCGAATTTATCCTTTAGTCCTGTTACAACTGCTTCAACAAGTGAGACAAGGGATGTGAGTCCCAAGAAGAGCAGCATGGAGAAGAACAGTATGCCGAATATATGCGGTATGCCGGGGATTTTGGATATTGCCTCAGGATAGGTCATAAATGCAAGACCCGGACCTGAAAGGGAGAGTGAATCCATTGAAACATTACTGGAGAAAGCAAGGAATCCCACTGTTGAGAAAACCGTGATGCCTGCGAAGAATTCCACTATGCCATTGGCAAATCCTGTTATATTGGCATTATTGGTAATATCCTCATTATTGTCCCTGTATGATGCATAGGCAATAAGTATGCCGAATCCAAGGGAGAGTGTGAAGAATATCTGCGAGAATGCCTCAAGCCAGACCCTCGGGTCTGTCAATTTACTGAAATCCGGATTGAATAATTTGGAGAGGCCTGTCATTGCACCGGGCAGTGTCACACCTCTTATCAGCAGTGTGAGCAGGATAATGAAAGACACAGGCAGTATTATCTGATTGAAACGGCCCAAAGTTCTTACACCCTTGGCAATAATCACCCAGACAATGATCCATGTGACTGCTACTCCCAGAAATACCCGGGGAAGAACAACACCGAACTCAAATGGTCCACTGCTTATATTAATGATATTATTCATGAAGAAATCCGTTGCCCCGATGTCAGCCCATGCAAGAGTCACTGAAGAGAAGAGATAAGACCATGACCATGAGAGTATTATTGCATAGTATGAACATATCACAGTCCCTATGAATATGGCGAACCAGCCGAGCCATTCCCTGCGCTTTGATATCATTGCAAAGGACTTTGCAGCAGATCCCTGCATTCTCTGCCCGAGACCTGTTTCCATTATGAGCAGCGGGATTCCCGCAAATATCAGGGCTACAAAATACGGTATGAGAAATGCTCCCCCGCCATTCTTATAGGCAATATAGGGGAATCTCCAGATATTGCCCAGTCCCACTGCAGAACCTATTGTTGCAAGCACAAATGCGGGTCTTGAAGTCCAGCGTTCTCTTTTCATACTGCCTCCTCATTGAGTTTTTCTGTTATAATGCCTGACATGACAACACGGTCTTTATGATAGACAGCAGCGATCTGACCGGGTGATACAAATGCTGCAGGTCTGTCAAAATGCAGCCTGCACTGCCCGGTGACGCACTGCAGATGTTTTATCCCCGTGCCTCTATGTCTGTATCTGATTTTTACTGTAAGTTCATCATAATCAATGTCATCAAATTCTTCAATAATACTCATCTCCAGACCTGCAAAGAGCATCTGCTCTCTCGGTGCAAGCATAATACGGTTACTTGCTGCATCAATGTCCTTTACATACATTCTCCTGTTGAATCCTTTTTTGAATCCCTTGCGCTGCCCGACAGTAAAATTGAAATAACCATTGTGTGAACCAATGACATTGCCGGATGTATCAATAAAATCCCCCTTTTTACTGCTGAAATCATAATATTCCCTGAGGAAATCCGTATAGTCATTTTTTATAAAGCATATCTCCTGGGATTCATCACTGTAATCCATCTGTATTTTTCTCTTCTTCAAAAATTCAATATTATCCTTTTTTGACACAGTTGCATTGCGCGTATTGACAAACCCGCTCAGATCCGTCTTTTTTACTGTTGAAAGAAAATATGACTGGTCTTTGCTTCTGTCAGATGCCTTGCAGATATGTTTATCTTTGATTTGAACATAATGCCCTGTTGTGAATCTGCCAGCAGCATTCTTACAGGCAAATTCCCTGAGCAGGGGGAATTTTATCAGACGATTGCACATTGCACAGGGATTGGGTGTCATGCCCTCAGCATAGGAATGGGCAAAATAATCCATGATGCGCTTCTTGAACAATTCCCTTCTATCAATGAATACCGGGCTCAATCCAATGCGCCCGGCACCCTCCATTGCCTTCTTTTTTACGGACTTGCCTTCTGTGAGTATCAGAGTCACGGGAATAACATCATATCCCTGCTCCATTAGATCCACTGCAACTGCCGTGGAATCAATACCTCCTGAATATCCGACAATCACGCTATCTGACATAGATGGATTATAGCAGGGATTTCATTCAATTCAACAGTATCGTTATTCCTCAAAAATAAAGTACTTGAAAGACATATGTTTTCTCATAAATAATAATGAGGCGGGGGCAATTCTCGGAAAGCACCTCCTCTACCCGCGCATAACCGGTAATTCGGTGCTGATGAGAATGTGTGAGCCTCACCGTCATTACATCAATCGCTATGCTCAATGCTTTTTTGTTAAGAAAACAAACATTACATAATAATTTTATTCAGTGAATTTTTCTTATGAGGAAAGACGCAGTATATTCTCTATAATCATTATAGATAAGCACAACTATCTATACCAGGTCAATTATTCTTTCTGTGAATCACCGGATATGCTTACAGTGAAGATACTGTAATAAGGATATAATTGATACTGTTGCCTGAATTATAGAGGGGTGTCATCTGAATATTATAGGGCAGACTGTCAATAGTGCACCGGCTGCTTACTGCTTTTCTCTTATCTTTCAATTGCCTGACAGAAGACATAAAACTGCCTGATTTGAAATCAATGCCTGCTGTATTATGAATTGCGGGAAACCGTTTTTCAAAGAGACGGTTTCTCATCAGTATATTGCCGCGCGTATCTGTAATGACTGCAGGTTCTCTATGGAAATACCATTCCTCCATTTCCTCATACAGTTCACTGTCTGTGTGATCGTCATCTTCCGGCAGACCTGCAAAGATATAGATGCTGCCCGTGTCCGTCTCCCTCCTGCACGCCTTGTAATTCATGTCATGCACACTTCCTGCCTGTGATACCCTGCATGTGAGTTCCATGCACTCCCCTGCCCCCAGTTTTCCTATTTTTTTCAATGCACTGCATTCAGATAAAACCGCCTCTGTATGCATGCCTGTTATCTCCTTTGGTGATGAGGAAGTGATTATCTGCGACTTGTCAGAGCATATAAAAAAGGGATAATCCCTGCTGAGTGAATAAATAATGATATCGGTGGAAAGGTCATGCTGTTCAATTGATCTCTCACGGGAATCAGCCATTCTCCGGGAAATAATGTAATTATGATATAGAAGGAAGATGATGGACATTATAAAGAATAAAATAAGGATAAGATATATGAATATATGCTGGGACCTGCTGATGTCAGCAGTGGACATCTTGATATCACTTTCCGGTATCATTGCATATATACACCATTTATTGTTCTGAACCTCCAGGCCTATCCTCGCTGCAAAATACTTCTCCTTGAGATATGCGCCTGATACAGGAGCATTGGAGAATATAAAATCAGCAGAACAATTGTCAGGCATCCCCGATGTATTGAAATAGTTTTCCGAAAGGATATTCTCCAGCCTGTTCACATCCATATGAGGGGGTGAATAGACAAGCCTTCCGGATTCATTGATAACAATGAAGAATGTATTGGGCGTAATATTGAGTTTTGATATGTACATCTCCCATATCCTGTTGAAACGCATAAGACCGGTTATTGAACCGGTGAACCTCGTGCCTGAGAATACGGGATGAGCCAGTGCAATTGCCCTGTAATCCTGAACAGCGAGGAATGGAGCGGATATGACCGGTTTTCTCTCATTGAAGAGGCGTTTATTGTGATACTGATACATTACATTCTCTCCAACTGCCTTTTCATCCTCCGGATATGTATATACAATATTCCCCGAAGAGTCCAGGCGTGTCACATTGGAGAACACATCACTGTAATTGAGGTAGAATTTTCTTATAATCACCCTTCCCTCGCCATTGAATTCCTCTATGTCACTCATTCTGGATATGAAATTGAGGTCTGACTGCATGGAATTGAGATAATCGTATATACCCCTTCTGGCAAGGGTGAGCATCTGTTCTGCAATACTCTCGTGATTCTGCAGAATAATCCTCTCAATATAACCTGATATAAGTATCTGATTGATTCCTATGAGTACTATGATTACCACTGCAGTAAATAAGAATGCAGCTATCAGTGAAGACTTTTTTATTCCCATGAGATAATATTAGATAAAGAAATGCTTTTTGTCAAGCATCTTGTGAGTCTTTTTCACTGCTCATGTAATACTCAATGATATCAGTCACCTCTTTCTTATACCTGCCGTATCTCACATATATCCCTCGGAAATTCTCCAGTCTGCTCGGCCGTTCAAATGGTGAAAGCAGAATACCCTTTGAATCCGCATAATAATTCCTGAATCTCTCCCACGGGTATTTCTTCTTCTGAAAGAGATACTTCACTGTTACGCCTTCACTGTCAATAGAGTATTTTGTGGGAACAAAATAAGGGGTCAGTGTCAGCAGTATTATGACAAGTGCAAGGAGAATACCGGAGAATCCCAGCCACATGAATCCTCCGAAAATAATTATCAGAACTCCGGCATATGCCAGTATATTCATTTTACTGTCATTGTCCTGTACAGGATGTGATACCCATTCAAATTCCCTGTTCACCTGTCACCTCCATGTATGCATCCCTGAGACGCTTGACGGATTTTGAAATGTATTCCGATATCAATTTGGTTTCGGAGAAAACAGGCATGAAATTCGTATCACCGTTCCATCTGGGCACTATGTGCACATGGAGATGATCCGTTATGCCTGCACCTGCAGACCTGCCCATATTGATGCCCACATTGATGCCGTCAGGCTGATATGACTTCTTGACAATCTTTACTCCAATGCGGACTCCTGCCCACAATCCGGCATTCTCACTCTCAGACAATTCATCAAGCATCTTTGAATGCACCCTCGGAGCAACCATAATATGCCCGTTATTATACGGATAGAGATTCATTATTATCAGCCAATCTTTATTCTCCGCTACTGTTGTCTCTTTGTCATTATCACAGAATATGCATCTGTCTGTCTCAGGGCTCATTATATATTCCATGCGCCACGGTGCCCATTTGTGTTTCATTGATCCTCCTTAAAAAGCGGTTTGCCGAATTTCCCGTCATATCCGGCATCAAATTCCAGATTGCCGTTTCTTATTCTTTCTATTAAAGAGCCTATTCTATAACCTGTCAACATGTCTATCTCCCCTGGATCTGCAATTGTTTTCATATACATTTCATCTATTGACTGAAGTATCTCGGATTCAATTGTCTTCATCGCCTTTTTCATATTGTCCCTCTTCTTTATGTATCTTGCTATCTCAATAAGGGGTACGTTGTAGTAAACCTCTTTGTCATGGACTGACTCTTTAATGCCGTTCTTGCTTCTTATCCTTGCAAACACCCCCTCAGTGAGTTTCCTGCCGCATACAGGACACAGTCCGTCTCCGTCAAGTGTGGAATACCCGCACTTCCTGTGGCCTGATGCAAAATATTTGCCCTCCTGGGGATAGAATTCAACAGTTCCGCGCAGTATATCATTCCCCTCTTCAAGAGCCCTTCTGAGAATGACAATATCTAAGCTGTCTGTTGAGAGCACTGTTGCCTCCCTCCCCAGTTTGCCGGGTGAATGGGCATCAGAAAATGACACAAGAGAGTAATCGGAAAATTTCCCGTACATCCTGTTCATATCAGGGTCAGATGAGAGACCTGTCTCCATTGCCGAGAATACGGACATATCATCAACTGCATCAGCAATATCCTCATAGCCCGACTTCTTGCCCATTATCCCGAAATGGGGAGTCCACACATGGGCTGGTATTATTATTGACAGGGGATCCTCATTCCTGACAATGCCTGTAAACTCCCTCACTGATAGTTTCAGAATGGGCCTTCCGTCACTCTCCAATTTGCCGTACTTGCCAATAATGCCCTTGATTTTCCTCACTGTTTCAAATGAGGAGAGTACGACAAGGAGATGCACCTTTCTTGTAGTGTCAAATTCCCTGTATATCAGGGAAACCTCAACTGTAATGAAGAACTTCACTCCATTATATACATATATGCCATTGCCGCATACCTGCAGTTTGCTCTGAGCTTCAAGCAGCTGCTCCTCCCTGAAAATATCAGCTGTACCGAGTATATCAATGCCCTTGAGTTTTGCCTCCCTGCTGTAACCGTCAAGGTCAGCATACTTTGAACAGGCAAGAGAGTATTTTGTATGAAGATGAAGATCCATGAATGCTATTTCCTGCATACTGCAAACCCCCTTTCCGTATCACTTTCTGCCGGATTGTCTGTGAGGAATTCCAGAATCCTGCAATGCGAGAAACCCGCTTTATAAACAGATTTCTCTACCTCATCAATACTGACAGCCCTCTCCGAAAAACTCAATGTATCCGTGATCCTGTCGTCCTCATATATAACAAGTGTCAATTTGCACACACCGGTCTTGCTGGAATAATCCGTCTTCCACTTTGATGTCAGGCCTGCACTCCTTCTTATGAAATCACCGTCTGCAAAACTCTCAAGCCCCTTTCGGGTATTGAAGTCAAAATAGAATAAGCCATTGTCTCTCAGTACATCATATACATTCCTCAAGACACGGTTCATATCATCATGACTGAAATGATTGACAGTGTCATACATGCATACTGCCGCATCAAAGCCCTCTCTCAGGGGGAGCTGTCTCATATCACCTGTAATTGCATGGATACGGTCAATCCTCTCTGATCTGTGATGGATCATTTTGAGCATCTCCAATGAATTATCCAGACACCAAACATCCAGATTATGTCTTGATAATTCACAGGCAAGAGAGCCGGTGCCTGCACCCAGGTCCAGGAATGCGTTTCCGCTCGCCCCGTCTCTGTAATAAAGACCCACTATATACGAAGCCCATTTCTTATACGGTATGAACTGCATAAGGTCATTGTAATACTCTGCAACAGAGTCATAATTGAATTGTAATTTCATTGCTCTCCAATTTATCCAGTATCTGTTCTACTTCACTGTACGACTCGGTATAATTGATGATTTCCCTGTATTTCTTGATATTCCGTATCCCCTTTGTGTACCAGTGGAAATGCTTCCTCATGTATTTAATGAATGAAACATCATTCTGTCTGCCGGCCATGGTGTAGTGTTTTCTCAGGCATGCTATCCTCTCACCGGCAGTTGCCGGAGAATACGCACCCTCTTCTTCCAGTGACTTGATATTTCTGAATATGAAGGGATTGCCCATTGCCGCCCTGCCTATCATAATACTGTCAACACCGTATGATTTCATCTCCAGTGCTTTACGGGGTGAATCTATGTCACCATTGCCTATTACAGGTATAGTGAGCTCATTTTTAATATCAGCAATTGCATCCCAGTCAGCACTTCCCGAAAACCCCTGGACAGCGGTTCTGCCGTGAACAGATATGAAAGAAGCCCCTCCATTCCGGACTGCTCTTGCAATTTCCAGTGCATTGTTCCTGTCCCACCCGAGCCGGATTTTGGCTGATACAGGCACATTGACAGATCTTTTCACAGCACTGACACATTGTTCAATGAGACCGGGGTTCCTGAGCATGGCAGCCCCCGAGCCTGTACGCACAACCTTTTTCACGGAGCATCCCATATTTATATCAATGAAATCAGGGGATTGCCTCTCTGCAATACGGGCAGCAGCAGCAAGATGAGCCGGACTGCTGCCGAAGATCTGTATGCCGGCAGTATAGGATGAAGGTGTGAAATCCATCAGTCTGAAGGATTTTGCGGAATTATGTATGAGTCCCATGGCTGATATCAATTCCGTACATACAATATCTGCCCCCTGTTCAATGCATATATTTCTGAAACTGGAATCCGTGATACCGGCTAATGGGGCAAGAAAAAGTTTATCCCTTACATTCATTTAACGGATAACTGTATCCCTGTCAATGAATCCCATGGGGTCAATCCTCTTGTTGAATATCCTCACTTCATAGTGGAGATGCGGGCCTGTTGATATACCGCTGTTTCCCATAAGTCCTATCTTCTGATGCCTTTTTACAATATCACCCTTTCTGACAATATATCTGTTGAGATGGGCATATACGGTCTGATAACCGTAACCGTGGTCAATCTTGAGTACCCTGCCGTATCCGGGCAGTCTGCCGGAGAAAACGACCTTGCCGTCAGCAGGAGCATATATCTCTGTATTGAAATCATTGGCAATATCAAGTCCTCTGTGCATCTCGCTCTTTCCTGTTATGGGATGCGTCCTGTTCCCGAACTTGGAGGTCATCCAGCCCCTCGTGGGCATTGTGGATGGCTTATGTTTCAGGAGCTTGTGCTCCTGGGAGAGATTTATCTTGATATCGTCAATATTACGCTTCTCAAAATTGATTATATTCTCCGCCTGATAAAGGCGGCTGTCCAGATTATTGATCATCTCCCTCGTTCTGCCGTTTATACTGTTCATTCTCTTGTCCACAACACGGTAACCGCCGATACCGAGGTCTCTCACATCAGATGGTATGGGGTCAAGATTTGCCATAACACGCATATGCTTCTCCAGCACAATGATATTCTCCATTCTCTCAATCAATCTGTTCACATATTCATTCTTCTGTGATATCTGATTATTGATCAGATTCTTCTTTGCAGAGAGAGTGTATTTTGCATTGGGGTCAAGGTGATATATCTTTGCCACTGTATAGAGGCCCAGTGAGAACACCAGTACAGAGATTACAGCCAGTGATATATTCCTCAGTGCAGCAGCTGTAATTGTAAAAGTAAAGGGTCTGCTGTTGCCATTGTATTCATTTTCAACAATAAATGTCCACTTCTTCATGTTTCATATTATAATAAAAATACAATTACTGTCAACTATTATTTTTATATTGATAAAAAATATTTTTTTCAATTTCCCCTTGACAAAATGGAGTGCAGAGAGTAAAATGTGGATAAAAATGGAATGAAGTGGAGTAATATGGAAAGTAAATATTCATTCAAAGGCAAATTCTCATTCAAGATTGACTCCAAGGGCAGAATCATAATACCGTCCAAGATGAGAAAACAGCTGGACACCAAGAAATTCACCCTGATACCATCATATAAGAATCATCTTATACTCTTCCCTGACAGATCATTTGAGGATTTTGAGAACAGGATAAGGCAGTCACTGTCCGAGGAGGAGAAAAAGATTGTCATCGGTTATATTTACTCCAATGCAGAGGACATACATTCGGATTCACAGGGCAGGATAATACTCCCCTCACAGCTTCTTGAACATGCCTCAATCAATGATGAGATACTTATAGTCGGAGCAATGGACAGGATTGAACTGTGGAATCCGTCTCAGTTCAATTCATACATGAAGGATGTGGTCAAGGAACATGCTCAAACACTCAAATCAATAGGACTGTAATATGAGATATAAGAAGGAGAGGAGAGAAAATTTTATTTTCATCAGTTTCTCGGGAAGAATGCTCATTGATGACATAGACAGCTTCTATAAATTGGTAAAGCCGGTCATTGATTCAGACGCCTCCCTTGTAATAGACCTGAGGAAAACAAGCCATATACATTACAGGATAATCAATCACATGCTCATTATCAGGAATGAATTAAAGAGGGATAACAGGGATATAAAGATCATATGCAGAGACCCCTATATTATATCAATTTTCAGCCTTATGCAGTATCCCGTATATGAGGATCTCACACCGGACATGTATTCAGCAAAACATTCAATCTGCAATAAAGCATACATAGGATGATACATAAGCCTGTTCTTTTAAATGAAACGATTAGGATGCTCAACATCATTCCCCAAGGACACTATCTTGACTGCACAGGCGGATTCGGGGGGCACAGCAGCGCCATACTGGAAAAACTCCGGGGCGGGCATCTCTATATTACTGATATGGACAAATATGCTTATGATTATCTGCTGAAAGAATTCGGCAGTGAGGAGAATGTAACAGTGATGCATATCAATTACAAAAACTTCAGGACAGACAGACCGCTTGACGGTATTCTTCTTGATCTGGGCATATCATCCTATCATGTGGATGACGGAGAGAGGGGGTTTTCATTCAGAACAGATGCCCCGCTTGATATGCGCATGGACCGCACATCCCCGTTCTCGCTTATACAATGGATCAAACAGACGGATGTCCCCGTTATTGCACAGGTGATTGAACAGTATTCGGATGAGAAGAGGGCTATGGATATAGCAAAGGCAATAAAAAGAAGAGCCAATAAGGATAATATGAACACGACATTTGACCTGAAGGACGCAGTGATAGAGGGCACAGGAGGCAGGGGTGTCAAATATTCCCTCAGGCGGGTATTCCAGGCATTGAGGATACTGACCAATGATGAGATGAACAGCCTGCATCAATTCCTTGAGAGAGTCCCTTCACTTCTCAAACCGGGGGGCAGGCTGGCAGTACTGACATATCACTCTATTGAGGACAGGACTGTAAAGCACACATTGAGGAATATGAAGAATATGAGAATTGTAAACAAGAGGGTTATCAAGCCCCATTATACGGAAATCAAGGATAACAAGAGGGCAAGAAGCGCACAGCTGAGGGGGGCGGAAAGAGTATGATGAAAAAGGTCAGTTTCTGGATATTCCTCGGATTTGCGGCACTCTTTATAATATCATGGATGAGATTCAATATTCTGCAGCTCACAATGATCATAGGCAATTATGATGCTGAATACAGAAAGCAGACAAACAGATACATCAGGCTGAAGCTTACTCAGGAGCGCCTTACCTCTTATGCGCGGCTCAAAAACTACGGCAGGGATACACTCAATATGAGATTCCCGGACGGAGATGATTATGCATCCGGAAATGATGATTAAGAATATCAAGAAATACTCCAAACAGATAAATAAACGCATAAATATTGTCATACTCCTGCTTGCATTAATGGTAATAGGACTTTCGGGGAAAATTTTCTATCTGCAGATATTCCGGTCACGCAGTATGGAGAAGATATGCCTTGAGAAGAGTGTGCTCAAGTATAAAGACCCTGCAGAGAGGGGTGAGATAAGAGACAGCAGAGGCAATACCATAGCAACCAATATTGTCTGCCACAATCTCTATATACGCAGGGGAAAAATAACCAATAAGAATAGACTCATCAGGGATATTGCCCAATGCGGTATTCTGAGCAGACAGAGTATTGCAGAGAAGCTCAACAGCAAATTCAGCTATATAGCTCTTTACCGCAATCTGTCAGAGGGTCAGATTGACGCTCTTGAATCATTGAATAATGATGCGGTGATCATACACAGAGAACAGATAAGGCATTATGTTCACCCGGGGATATTCTCTCCCATAACAGGATTTGTCGGAATGGACAATCAGGGTCTTGAGGGCATTGAATATATGTACAATGAAGAACTGAAGGGCAAAGAGGGTTATGTGCAGTATCAGAGGAAACCAACAGGCAGGATGTTCAAGCATCCTTCCAATCAGGACAAACCTGCACGGAAGGGCAAGGATATAGTGCTGACATTAAGATCAAGATTTCAGGAGATTGCCTATAATGAACTGGCTCAATGTGTGGATGAATACAATGCCCAGTCAGGCAATGTCATTATCATGCATGTTCAGTCCGGTGAAATACTGGCAATGACAAGCTATCCCTCCTATAATTCCAATCAGCTCGGCTCGGGGGATCCCGGCAAGTGCAAGAATCACTCCATACTCTCACTGTATGAACCCGGGTCAATATTCAAGATGATAACTGCAGCTGCTGCAATTGAGTACAGTAAAGTAGGATTGGATGAAATTGTCAAGAAGGCAGATGAGGATTCCCTCATAATAAACGGCCATATAATAAAGGATGCGCATGAAAGCGATAAACTGACATTTGAAGAAGCATTCATACAGTCATCCAATATCGGTTTTGTCAATATAGGCAGAAAAGTCGGCAAGAGGCTCTTCTATGTTATGATAAATGCCATGGGATTCAACAGGCGTGTTGATATAGGCCTTCCCGGTGAGCAGAAGGGCATTCTGCTTCATGAGAGGGAATGGATACCTATACATAAGGCAAATATATGTTTCGGACAGGGCATTTCAGTCACTGCACTGCAGATGATTGCTGCATATAATATTGTGGCAAACAGGGGTGTCTATGTCAAACCGACTATAATCAAATCAATCGGCAATAATAATATTCACCGTCCGAGTGCCAAGAGGATAATCAGAGAGAGCACTGCAGCTAAACTCAATTCACTGCTTGAAAGTGTTGTGAAGGCAGGCACGGGCAAGAAGGCATCTGTTGACGGGATTTCCATTGCAGGCAAGACAGGCACTGCTGAGAAGAGCAGTCAGACAGGCGGATATGCCCGTGACAGATACACATCATCATTTGTAGGATACTTCCCTTCCGACAGGCCCGAGTATATCATGATAGTAACTGTTGAAGAACCGAGGGGCATTTACTGGGGCAGTGAGGTGGCTGCTCCCCTCTTTTCGGAAATCACCAGGCAGATAATCAATCTCAGGGAAAACCGTCATCTCATAAAACCCGAGAAGGAGATACAGGCATAATGAGACTCAGTGAATTAATAAAGGATTTGAGTATCACGAAAATCAATTTCAGTGACACTGAGATTGAGAGTATTGCATTTGATTCAAGGAATGCAAGGGACAATACACTGTTTATAGCCAGGAAGGGTATGAATTCTGACGGTAATGACTTTATTGAAAATGCAGTGAAGAAAGGGGCTGCTGCAGTAATGACAGAAAATAACAAAACAGAAGCCCCCATACCTGTTTTGATAAGCAGTAATATAAGAAGGGATACAGCAATTATTGCACGCCGGTTCTACAATAAACCGGATGAGCATATTCATATTACGGGTATTACAGGCACAAACGGCAAGACAACAACATCATATCTCCTCAAACATATCCTCTCTCAGGAAGCCGAGACGGGTCTTATCGGTACAATACGCCATATGATAGGCCGGCGTATTATTGAAGCAGTCAATACAACACCCGATCCCCCGCTCATATACAATCTCCTCAGTGAAATGGTCAAGGCAGGATGCAGATACTGTGTCATGGAGGTCTCATCCCACGGTCTCAAGCTGGACCGTGTTTACGGATTGGATTTTGACAGTGTTATATTCACCAATCTCACTCAGGATCACCTTGATTTTCATAAAACAATGGAGGATTATAAACAGTCAAAACTGAAACTCTTCAGTATGATAAAGAACACCGGTTTTGCTGTTGTCAATGCTGATGACAGTCATGCAGCTGACTTTATAGACAGTGTATCTGACAATCCGGTTTACACTTTCGGACTGAGGAACAGGGATGCCCGCTGGACAATTGACATCAGGCGCATATCAATGGCAGGGAGCAAATTCACTCTGTCAGACAGAGAGAAGAATCTGTCATTTGAGATAGATATAAAGATCATAGGCGACTATAATATATATAATGCATCAGCTGCATTTATAACTGCATACTATACAGGCATAGAGCCGGATATAATAATCAGGGGCCTGGCGGATGCCGGCAATATAGAGGGCAGGTTTGAGAAATTCCGCGACAGAAGAGGATTCTATGCAGTTGTGGATTATGCACATACACCCGATGCACTTGAGCGTGTACTGAAAACAGTAAAGAGGCTCACCCACGGCCGGGTTATCACAGTATTCGGATGCGGGGGTGACAGGGATAAATCCAAAAGACCGATAATGGGAAAAATAGCAACGCATTACTCGGATATGACAATAATCACTTCGGATAATCCCAGGACGGAGAATCCCCTCAATATTATTCAGGATATTGAGAGCGGTATAAAGGAGAAGAATTATTTCATTGAACCGAACAGGAAAAAAGCAATCAAGAGGGCTATTGAGCATGCAAAACCCGAAGATACTGTGATTGTTGCAGGCAAGGGTCATGAGACATATCAGATAATCGGTTCCCGCACAGTTCATTTTGATGACAGGGAAGAGATAAGGAGATATCTGAAATAATGGAAACCGTAAAATTAAGCACTATTGCCGGCTGGACAGGCGGAAGACTTATAGGCAATGACGTTGCTGTTGAGAATGTCAGCACTGACTCAAGGAAGGATACCCGGGGCAGCACAATGTTCATTGCCATCAAAGGCATGCATTACAATGGCCATGACTTTCTGGAGAATGCGTCCCGGAAAGGTGCTGCAGGCCTGCTGCTTTCCGAGGACAGGGAGACCTCTCTCCCCCGTGTCATTGTTGAAGATACAGGTAAGGGCCTGAGGGATATTGCAATGCATTATCTTGAACAGTTTAATCCCGTGAAGATTGCAGTGACAGGTTCAACAGGAAAGACCACATTCAAGGATCTTCTATATGATGCAATTGAGAGCAGTAAAAAGATAAAGACAGAGGGCAATACCAATAATCTCATAGGTGTTCCGCTCAACATACTTAGAATAGACAGGGATACGGAGTATGCAGTCATTGAGATGGGCATGAACTCGCCAAGTGAAATAAGCGAGCTCTCCCGCATCTTCAAACCTGACTGTATTGTTATTACATCAATCAATAATTCCCATATAGGGAATTTCAATTCATTTGATGAACTCATCAATGCAAAGATGGAGATATTTGACTATGCCGGCAGTGAGACCTCTGTTCTGATAAATGGGGACAACAGATACATACTTGATTTTGTGCCTGACAGCATAAATTACAGTACATTCGGCATGAATCCCGAAAACACTTATCATCCCGGCAGTTTCAGTCTTGACCGGACAAGCACCCGTGTTTATTTCAATAATACAGAGCTCAGTATAAATATTCCCGGCAGGGGTGCAGTCAATCTGCTCACTGCACTGTATGGTTTCAGCAGGATGAACAGTGAAGTTCCGCTGAATATTGAGTCTGCTGCAGAGTCCTTTGACCCGCCTGTGATGCGGCTCAATATAATAAATCTTCCCCGGCTTATACTGATTGATGATTCATACAATTCAAGCCCCGCTTCACTTCTCAATGCAGCTGAAGTGCTTGAAAGATTCAAAGGGAGGAAAATTGCAGTTCTCGGGGATATGCTGGAACTGGGCAAAAATACTGAAGAGCTTCACACAAAAACAGGCGGGCAGCTGAGGGATATGGACATAGACATGATAATCACTCTGGGCAATGCATCCTCCGGTATTTCCTCTGATTCAGGCAGAGACAGTCATTTCACGAATATTGAGGCATTGAATAATTATCTTAGCAGTATTGTAAGAAAGGGTGATGTAATACTGGTAAAGGGTTCAAGAAGTATGGGTATGGAAAAAACAGTGTCATTTTTAAAGGATCTGGAACATGATTTATAAACTGCTGATATCAATAACAGATGAAATAGCATTGTTCCGCTACATAACATTCAGGGCTGCAATGGCAGCAGTAACTGCACTGCTGTTCTCCTTTATATTCGGCAGACCGATAATAAGATTCATCAAGAGTATAAACCTCACAGAGACAATAAGGGATGACGGGCCTGCCGGTCATATACATAAGACCGGAACCCCCACAATGGGAGGACTGCTTATCATATGCTCCATTCTGAGCGGTGTTGTATTCTGGGCAGACCTCTCAAACCCGTTCATCAGAGTACTGATTCTCATTACTGCAATACTCGGCATACTGGGCATTACTGATGACCTGCTAAAGAAAAGGGATAAGAAGGGGGTAAAACCCGCAGTCAAGATAATTGTCCAGATAATAGCGGGGCTTATTCTGGGCCTCTTTGTACTGAATTATAATGCCTACGGCATAACAAACACAATGACAAATATAATATTTTTGAAGAATATCATGATAAATCTTTCATTTATGTATATACCGTTTGTCATACTTGTATTGACAGGCACAACCAATGCCGTCAATCTGTCAGACGGTCTGGACGGACTGTCTGCGGGAATGCTTGCAGTGATATTCACTGTCTTCACTGCTATTGCATATATATCAGGCAACAGTGTTTTCAGCGAGTATCTCAATATGCATTTTATTGCCGGAAGCGGCGAGACAACAGTATTCCTCGCATCAGCAGCTGCAGCATCCCTGGGCTTTTTATGGTTCAACTCCCATCCTGCGGAGATATTCATGGGGGACACAGGGTCCCTCACACTGGGCGGCATACTTGCCGGTTCTGCCATACTGCTGAAACAGGAGATACTTCTCCTCATTGCAGGCGGTATGTTTGTAGTGGAGGCAATGTCTGTCATCATACAGGTGACATCTTTCAAATTAACAGGCAGAAGGGTTTTCCCGATGGCTCCCCTGCACCATTCATTTGAAAAGATGGGTATGCCGGAGAATAAAATCGTTATTAGGTTCTGGATTGTATCAATACTGTTCGGCATACTTGCATTAAGCACATTAAAACTGAGATGAATACGGAAATGAATATAAAGAATAAAAGAATCACGGTTATCGGATTCGGACAGAGCGGCAGGGATGCCTCTCTGCTTATTGAATCCAATGGGGGAAGTGTCTTTATAAGCAATGACTCCCGTCCTGCCGGCAGTGATATGGCTCTTATTGAGAAATACGGTTGGCAGTATGAGACATCCCATACAGACAGGGCATTGAATTGCGATATGATTGTCGTAAGCCCCGGCATTGAGTGGGATCTGCCCCTTATTGAAAAAGCCCTGAACTCGGATATCAGGGTCATACCGGAGATAGAGCTGGCATACGGTTTTATTGCAAAACCCGTAACAGGCATTACAGGGACAAACGGCAAATCAACAACAGCCTATCTTATTTATCAGATACTCACAAGCACAGGGATAAGACCCCGTATAGGGGGCAATATCAGCCCGGGCAAATCACTCAGCGGCATAGCATTGAAATCCCCGGATTCCTATGACCATGTTGTCTGTGAGCTTTCCTCATTCCAGCTTGAGCATATAGATGCATTCCGCTGCAATACATCAGTGCTTACCAATATTTCCGAGGATCATCTCAACAGGCACAAGACAATTGAAAATTATGCAAACAGCAAGATGAATATATTCAGCAATCAGATGCCCGGCGACAGGGCAGTTGTCAATTCAGACAGTATCAATATTGCCGGAATCACCACAGAGGCCGACATTATAACTGTTTCAGGCAAAGACACTGAAGCGGACATACTGCTCAATGACAAGTCATTCACAGTAAAAAGCAGTGGAGAAAAGGTCAGTATGGAAGCATTCCTTCTGCCCGGCAAGCACAACAGATTCAATCTCGTGCAGGCAATTGCAGCTGTATTCGGTCTTGATATTGATAAAGAAACAGTGGAAACCATAATCCCCTCTCTGAAGGGCATGCCCCACAGAATGGAATATGTTGACACAATAAACAGTGTCAGGATTTACAATAATTCAATGTGCACAAATCCTGTTGCATTCAGAAGGTCTCTGGAGATATTCACTGAAGACCAGACAGTTATTGTCGGGGGGAGAAATAAGGATTTCAATATAGAGATGATTGTTGATTCCATCATATCATTTACAGACAATATCATACTCATAGGCGAATCAACATCCGTAATGCATGAAATGCTTGAGACAAGGAATTATCACGGCAGCATCTTCCCGGCAGACAGTCTGCAGGAGGCTGTTGTGACAGCTGTCAACAACACGCCTGAGGGCGGTGTTATCAATTTCTCGCCGGGATTTGCATCATTTGACATGTTCAGTAATTTCCGCCAGAGAGGCGATCTGTTCAAACAGTATGTAAGGGAGCTTAAATGAAGAGAGAAAGGTGGATCATGCTTTTGACATCAGCTCTTATAATGATAGGGCTTGTAATGCTCTTCAGTGCCTCCTCATTCATTGCATATCAGAATTCCCATTTCAATAATGACCCGTATTTCTTCCTCAAGAGGCAGTTCTTCCATATGATAATAGGTGTATTCGCATTCTTTACAGCCAAATCCCTTAAATTGACATTCCTTAAGCGTATTGGACTGCCCCTTATCATTGTTTCCCTGATTCTCCTTGTATTGGTGCTGATAGTCGGGACCAGGACAAATGGAGCCAAGAGATGGCTTGATATCGGTATTTTATCATTCCAGCCGTCTGTTGTAGCGGAATTCTCACTGATAATCTTTATAAGCTCCTTTGCCTCTTCATTCAGATCATTCTCAGTAAGGAAGAAATGGGCATATCTTGCACTGGCATTCTCGCCTGTGCCGCTCATACTCTTTGAACCCAATATATCAACTGCTGTCATTATGGCGGGATTCATCATTATCATACTTTTCATCAGCGGTATTGAAAAGAAATTCTACCTGTCCCCTGTGTGTGTATTCGGTCTGACCCTCTTTGTAATGATTCCCAAATACTCATATGCAGTCTCAAGGCTCAGTTCATTCATGGGCAGGAATCCCGGCCATATCCAGACAGAGGCATCACTCCTTGCATTCGGCAGCGGGGGTTTCTTCGGAGAGGGCATTGGACTGGGCAGACTCAAACTGCTCTTCATACCCGAGGCATACTCCGACTTCATATTCTCCATAATCGGTGAAGAACTGGGTCTTATAGGCGTACTGCTTGTTTTGGGCGCATTCATATTCCTGCTCTATCAGGGTCTGATGGTGGCAAAGAACACATATTCGCCATTCGGCAAGATACTGGCTTTCTCAATTTCACTGTTCATATTCCTCAAAGCACTGCTCCATATGGCAATTTCCGTGAAACTCCTGCCCACAACAGGCATAGGACTGCCCTTTATCTCATACGGCGGGACTTCACTCATAATAAACATGGCTCTTATCGGCATACTGATAAGGATTGCGCAAAATGAGAAAAAATATGTATAGAAATTTGTCAGGCATAAAACCCAATATACTGATATCCGCCGGAGGAACAGGCGGTCATATCATGCCTGCAGTTACAATAGGCAGTCAGATGGAATATTTCAGACCACTGTATATATGCGGAGTGAGGGATATTGAAAAAACAATATACAGGGATATGGGCATTGAGCCGTTTACAGTAAATATGAAAAACCTGAGACCTGCCTCAATCCCCGCCCTGATAAGCGGTATCATAAAAGCAGTTTCCCTAATAATATCACGGAATATCGCCTCCATACTGATGATGGGAAGTTACGCGGGTCTGCCTGCAGGTATTGCGGGTCTCCTGACAAACACCCCTGTTTTTCTGATGGAGCAGGACATTATCCCGGGCAGGACAATTAAACTGTTTTCATTCTTCTCGCATATAGTGTTTACCGGATTCAACAGCAAATACAGATTGCCGGGCAGGGCAAAGTGCGTATTCACAGGTCATCCCATTCCCGAAAGATCCGAGCCGCGCAATTTCAGACCGGAGCATTTCTTTGATAATACAAGAAAGACAATCCTTCTGACAGGCGGCAGCCAGGGGGCTCTTGACATGTACAGGAGAGTAATAGATGCACTGACGGAGATTGGCCGGTACAATATCATACTCCTTGCAGGCAATTACCGATCCTCTTTTTCTGACAGTGACAATATGAAGGTGCTGGGTTTCAGGAATGATATGGGCCGTTTCTATGCATCAGCTGATATAATAATCTCAAGAGCAGGAGCTCTGTCAATTGCAGAGATAATCAATACAGGCAAACCCTCTATTCTGATTCCCCTGCCCCGTTCTGCCGGTTCCCATCAATTGAAGAATGCCCGTTATGCAGCAGATGCATACAGGGAAATAATGGTTATTGAGGAGCACAGGGTAAATACAGCAACACTGGAGAAAACACTGGACTCACTGCCCTCAGGCACTGAGAGAAGGCAGCAGGTGAATACAGCCAATATTATAGAAAGGACAATAATGGAATGTTTAAGGATGTAAATAATATTCATTTTATCGGAATAGGCGGTATTGGTATGAGCGGTATTGCAGCAGTGCTGAACAGCATGGGCTACAATATATCAGGTTCCGATATCAGGGAGTCGGCAATCACGCGCAGGCTTGAGGATGCCGGAATCAGGATAAGCTACTCCCATGACGGGCGCAATATTGAGAAAGCGGATATTGTTGTATTCTCATCAGCAGTTCATGAGGATAATCCCGAGATTGAAGAAGCCCGCAGAAACAATATACCCGTGATTGCCAGGGCTGAAATGCTCGCTGAAATTATGCGCCTCAAGACATCCATAGCTGTATCAGGCACACACGGGAAGACAACCACAACATCAATGACAGCAAGCATAATTGAAACAGCCGGTATGGACCCCACTGTTATTGTCGGCGGCATAGTCAAATCACTGAAGAACAATAATGCGCAGCTGGGAAGCGGTGATTATATTGTTGCTGAGGCGGATGAGAGTGATAAATCATTCATCAAACTGCTGCCTGATATTGCAGTTATCACCAATATAGATATTGACCATCTGGATAATTATAATGGCATTGACGAGATCAAGGAGCATTTCGGGCACTTTATTGAAACAGTGCCCTTTGAAGGCCTCATTATATACTGCAGTGATGACAAGAATGCCTCTGACACTGTGAAGGGTATTGACAGAAGGGCTGTAGGCTACGGTTTTAACCGGAAAGCGCAGGTCAGGGCATCAGGTATTGAACTGACACCTCTCGGTTCATCCTATGAACTCAGTATTGACAATCAGCACCTCGGGAAGATACAGCTCAATGTACCGGGGCAGCACAATATACTCAATTCCCTTGCAGCAGTTTCCGTGGGATTTGAACTGGGTATTGAATTTGAGACAGTCAGGAAAGCGCTCGGGGGATTTGAAGGTGTATGCAGGAGATTTGATGTTATATTCAAGAACAATGCAAGGGGTATATTCATTGTTGATGATTATGCTCATCACCCCAAAGAGATAATATCAGTACTCAATTCAGCAAGGAATATGGGTGATTACAGGATTGTCACTGTCTTCCAGCCGCATCTGTACAGCAGGACATTGAAACTGATGGACAAATTTGCGGAGATCCTCTCCACATCGGATATTACTGTAATAACCGATATCTATCCTGCAAGGGAAAAACCAATGGAGAATGTCACGGGAGAGACACTCTTTGATCAGACAGTAAAATACAAAGGCAGCAATATATACTATATTGAGAATAAGGATGAACTCCCCGGTTTTCTCAAGGATTTTGCTGAGGACAATACAATATTTTTATTCATGGGTGCAGGGGATATCAATAAATACTCCCGACTGCTCAAGGAGGAATTGAGCAATGAGAATTAGAGAACATGTCAATCTTGCCCGGCTCTCATATATCAATATAGGTCCCTATACGGATAAACTCTATATTGCAGAAAGCATGGATGACCTGAAAGATGCGGGGCAATGCAAAATTCTGGGCAATCTCTCCAATATACTCTTTATAAAGAGCAGATACAGTATTAAATTCATGAAACTGAGCGGTCACTTCAATCATATTGAAATTGACAGAGAGAACAATAAGGCCAGAGCAGGTGCAGGCAATACAATCATAAGAATGATATCTGTTCTTTCAGACAGCAATCTCGGCGGACTTGAGAAACTCTCCGGCATACCGGGGACAATAGGCGGTATGATAAGAAATAATGCCGGTGCATTCGGCATGTCAATAGCTGACAGGCTCGCGGGCATTGAAACACCGGAGGGATACAGGGATATATCCGCCTCCGATTTCTCATACAGAGAGGGTATTGACAGCACAATTCTGTTTGCCCATTTCAATGTCTCCCCAAAAGACAAGAAAAGCATTATTGAAGAGATAGACGGTGTGTCAGCCATAAGGGAGACCAGTCAGCCGCAGGGCAAAACACTCGGTTCAGTATTCAAGAATCCCGGCGGCAAACTGAAGGCATGGGAACTGATAGACAGATGCCGGCTGAGGGGATTTTCCGTTAATGATATATATGTTTCCAAAAAGCACTGTAATTTCTTCATCAACAGGGGCAGCGGCACAGCTGATGATTTCCTCAGACTGGGGGATATTGTGAGAGAGAGGGTCATGAAGGAATTCAATATTGAACTGGAGTATGAAATTGAGTTATTCTAATAATACCGAGATTCTCTTCAGAAAGAAAAAGAAGAGTAAGAAGAGAATGACAAGGGTCAAGAACAGTGTGAGGGTTCTCACAATGAGGCTGCTCCTTGCCTGTTTCATACTGTTCATACTTTATACAGGTGCAAGAATATTCATTGCCAAGACGGATTTTTTCAATATTAAATCCATCTCTGTGGTCTGTCTCAATTCAAAAGACGAGTTATCCCTCAAACCGTTTATGCTGCTCAGGGACAGCCTGATACTGGATATTGACAGAAACAGTGCAGAGGGCATTGTCAGAGAGCATTTCCCCGGATACGGCATAAGGGCTGTCAATAAGAGATATCCCTCTTCAGTGACATTTGTTCTGTATAAGAAAATTCCGGTAATATGCATCAATGGCAGATACTCGGTTAATCAGGACGGATCTGTATCAGTTAAGAGGAATACAGATATTATAAGAATGAATGCGGATATTGATGGAATGGAGAGTATATTTGATATACCGGGATTTCCGACAATCTTCAGTGACATTATAAGGCAGAGTAAATATATTGAAAACATAAAGTACTCCAAAAGAGAGTTCACTATTGAGACAAAAGACAATAAGCATTTCACAATCGTGTCAGGCAACAGTCTCGGCAATCTCAAGGAACTGGGCAATGCACCCTACTCTGCATTTGACATGAGAATTAATGAAATGACACTTGTAAAAAATTAAAAAGGAAGGTCATATGACTATTTCTGTAATTGATATCGGCACAACAAGCATCAAAACCATAATAGCGAGAAAGGAGCCTGACAGCGGGGAGCTCAATGTAATCGGTGTTTCTGATATTGAAAACACGGGTCTGAGAAAGAGCAGTATAGTGGATATTGACAGAACAATCTCCACAATCAAGAGATCTGTTGAACAGGCAAAACTCATGGCAGGCATTGATGTGAAGAACCTCCATGCCAGTATTGGCGGTGATTCAATACTGGGATTTACAGGCAAGGGAGTAGTTGTCACCTCATCATCCACACCCATAACAGACAATGATGTAATGAGAGTCATAGAATCCACAAAGACAAATTCCAATATGGATGATGAGATACTGCATGTTCTGCCTATCTCCTATAATGTTGACAAACATCCGGATATCATGAATCCCGTAGGGCTCAGGGGCAAACAGCTTCATGCTGAGACCCTTATCATAGCAGTGCCGACAATAACCCTGCAGAATTTCTCAAATGCAATTGAAAGAGCCGGCTATATACATGATGAATTCATTGTCCAGCAGGTTGCAGCATATAATTCAATACTGGACAGTGAGGAAAGGGAGCTGGGTGTGGCTCTTATTGACATTGGAGGCGGGACAACAAAGATATCCGTATTCTACAACAATGCAATGAGATATGTGGCGACCATAAGGATAGGCGGTGATAATATCACCCAGGACCTCTCCATAGGCCTCAGGACACCGCGCACAGAAGCAGAGAGAATAAAGAAGGAACAGGGCAACTGCATGAGGGAGAAGATTGACTACAGCAGGGAAATCACAATCCCCGGTGTGCATGACCGCGAGGACAGGAAGGTTTCCATGGAGGAGATTGTCAATATCATTGAACCGCGCGTAGTTGAGATGATGGATCTTATCCAGAAGAGTCTCTATGATTCGCAGCTCTACGGCAAGCTCAATACAGGCATAGTGCTGACAGGCGGCACTGCTGCATTGAGCGGCATCAAGGAGCTCGCCGAGAAGCATCTTGATGTGCCTGTGAAGATCGGGTATCCGAAGGGCCTCAGCGGACTTTCGGATAATATCAATCATCCCAAGTTCGCTGTTTCAGCAGGCATGGTCAAGTATATAGACGCATATGACACATCTGTTGTCTCACACAGGATCAATAAGAATGATATAAGAAATAAATGGACAGATATAATGAATTCTATAAAAGAAATGTTTAAATTATAAAAAGGGGGAGACAAATGTTTATTCCTGCAAAAGACGCATTACAACCGGCAAAAATCAAAATCATCGGTGTTGGAGGAGCCGGAGGGAATGCAATCAACAGAATGATATCGTATGATTTCAATGGTGTTGATTACATTGCCGCCAATACTGACCAGCAGATACTGTCAGTGTCCAGTGCACCGACAAAGATTCAGCTCGGGAAAACAGTGGCATCAGGCCTCGGGGTCGGGGGTGATCCCGAGAAAGGCAAAAAATCAGCTGAGGAAAGCAAGGATGAGATAAGAGAGGCAATTGAAGGTGCTGATATGCTTTTCATAACAGCAGGCATGGGGGGCGGAACAGGCACAGGCGCTGCCCCTATTATTGCAGAACTTGCCAAGGAGATGGATATACTGACAGTTGCCATTGTGACAAAACCATTCAATTTTGAAGGCAAGAAGAGGATGAATCATGCACAGAACGGCATTTCAATACTCAAGGATATCTCGGATACTGCACTTGTTATTCCCAATGAGAAACTCAAGGAGATATCCGAACCCACAACACCCCTCACCAGTGTGTTTGAACAGGCGGACAATATACTCTATCAGGCAGCAAAGGGTATATCCGATATCATAATCACACCGGGTCTTGTCAACAGGGACTTTGCTGATGTGAAGACAGTTATGTCCTACAGGGGCGATGCTGTCATAGGAATGGGTTATGCAAAGGGTGAGGCAAGGGGCGCAAGCGCATCCCAGATAGCCCTTGACTGCCCGATACTTGAGGATTCCTCGGTAGAGGGTGCCGGAGCACTCCTTGTGACAATCACAGGTCCGGACAATCTGTCCATATCGGATATTGAAGACAGTATGACTGTAATAAGAGAACGGGCAGGCGAAGATGCGGAGATGATATTCGGAGCAATCATTGACAATAATCTTGAAGATGAGATCCGTCTCACTGTTGTTGCAACAGGAATCAATCAGAAGAGAGAGGAGAAGACAACAGAGAATACAGAGACACTGGATCTGTTCAAATCAAAGAATGACCCGGATCAGAAGGAGAATAAGGAAGAAGGAGACATAGAACCGGCATATCAGTATAAAAGGACAAAAGCCAGGGAAGATGACCTTGACACACCCACTTTCCTGAGAAGAGCAATAGATTAAACTCATACTCCCCCGGTGCCTGCTGTTCTGCAGCAGGCACCACCCTTTTCCTCACTGCTTTCAGAACCATTTCTTCTTCCTGAAATATACTATCATTCCGCCCATTACAATTATCATAATACCCCAGACAGCAGGATATGCCCATCTGTAGCTCAGCTCAGGCATGAATTCAAAATTCATCCCGTATATGCCTGCTATAAATGTGAGTGGTATGAATATTGTTGCAATAATTGTCAGCACCTTCATTATCTCATTCATTCTGCTGGACTGATAGGTAAGATAAATATCCCTCAGAGCTGATATCTGTTCCTTCATACTCTCCACAGTATTGATAAGCTGAACAGAGTGATCATACAGATCATTTATATAGGGAGTCAAATCACCGGAAAACACGCCGGCTTCATTCCTCCGCATAAGCTGAGCAATGTCTCTGAGCGGCCAGACATACTTCTTGAGATTCACTGTATTTCCCTTCAGTATGTAAATATCGTCTATATCCGCCTGGGATATGTTTTCAGTGATACTGTTTTCAGAATCCTCTATACGCCTGTCAATATCCTCCAGAATGCTGAAATAATTATCAGTCAGTACATCCGTGAGGCAGTAGAAGAGATAATCCGCCTTCATTCTTCTTATTATTCCCCTGTTCTTCTCAATTCTGGTTCTCACTATGTCAAAGACATCACCGGGTCTCTCCTGGAATGTGATGAGTATATTATTCTCCAGATAGAATGAAACCTGCTCAAATTCAATTGTCTTCTCCTCATTGATTGAAGCCATTTTCATTACAGCAAAGATACTGCCCTCACCTGTCTCCAGTTTGGGCCTCTGTCCGACATTGAGTATATCCTCAAGAACAAGCGGGTGAATATTGAATTTTCTGCCTGTCTGCTCTACAGTTTCAATGTCATCTATTCCTGTTATGTTTATCCATATGACGCTTCCCGGGTCCTTATCAGTACTCACATCATCAATACTTGCAATTTCATCCCTGCTCAATGACTTATTGTCATAGACAATTGTTTCAATGCGGGATTCCCCTGTCTTGACATCACCCGTGTAATTCAGTGTACCGGGTACAGTAAAGAGATTTTTCATAATGCCTCCTCTATGATATTGCGAAGACCAGAGCATTGACAACCCCGGCCCCCTTTATTGTTTTCAGTATCCGCGATGCCTCACTGAGTGTCCTCCCTGTTGTCATGACATCATCAACTATCAGTATATTTCTGCCTGAGCATATGCCCTCCCCCGGCTTGAATATGGCAGGCCTTCTCAGCCTTATTGCAGAGGGCAGCTTTGCCTGGGGAATTATCTTTATCCGTGAAGTGAGCAGATCACCTGCAACAGGTATGCCTGTCATCTCGGAGATTACTGACGCAAGCACTGCAGAATGATTGTACAGGCGGTTATGCCTTGCAAAATAGTCAAACGGTATATAGGTGATGCAGTCCGTATCCTCAAAGACTGAATGCTGTGAGCCTGCCTCTGACATAAGGCCTGCCATATATATGCCGTACTGCATCATTCCCGTGTATTTGAATGCCTTTACAACTGCTCCTGAATAACGGTTGTATTTAACCACACCTCTTACTCTGTCTGCCCTGAGTTCCCGGCATTGCTTACACTCCTGAGGGGCACCCTTTGCAGGCCTTCCGCAATGACCGCATATGTCAGTGCCTGTGAAATAGAGATTGTGATAGCATGACCTGCAGAGTGGTATATGGTCGGCAAAGAGTTCACTGCCGCATACAATACACCCTCTTGAGAATATATTGTCACATATATCATTAATAATACTCATAACGCGATATCATTATACTTCTCATTATACCTGCAATGACCGATATGAATACAATGGATACAGCAGAATGGCTGTAGAAAGGCAGTATAATATCAATAAAGGGGAAAATACCGGCAGCTGAAGACAGGTGGAGAAGAACCATTATAATTACAGTGGTATTCAGTGTGAAAAGAACATTCCGGGAGAACCTGTTCTTAATCTGGGACAGGGATTTATTGGTGCTGAAATAGAATGCAAGGAAGAGGGCTGCAATTAACACAATACCGGCAAAACCGTACACATGCCCCAGAACAGTGCCGGCAAGCAGATGCCTGTAGCCTTCATCAATTGCCCTGGTGCCGGCAAGTCCGCCTCCCTGTATGAGATTGACTGACTGCACTGTCTTCCACCCGTAGCCGTATATATCACTGCCCGGTATAAGAGCAGATTTCAGGTCAACCAGAATACTCCCGGGAATAATCTTCCACAGTGCCGAGAATGTCAGACCCAGTATAATATGTATTGACCCGTAGAAGAGAATCCTCGTCAGTGACGATTTTAGAATGTAGAGTATGACTGCTGTCAGGGGGATAAGGGCTATCCAGTACTCTCCGTATAATGCTGTAAAGACAGTTATAAAGAGTACTATTATGAATATCATCATCCTGCGGTCTATGTCAGCCAGAAACAGCAAAGTGAGGTATATCAGTATATATATGAAACCATTTCCCGGTTTTGTCAGGAGTAATGCAAAGACAAAAACACATATGACCACTGAAAAAGAGAGAATCATTATCCTGGGGCTGATATCATTGTTATCCTTATTGTAGAACATCCTTGCAAGGCCTGCAATAAGTGCTATGTGCATGAATAATTCAATCCTTATGAATGATGAAAACCCCGGTATAATCATCCTCATGAGCACATTGATCCCCATTATCACAATGAATGCTGCAAGCAGAAGATATGCATAAGCCAGGATGATCCTCATGTCTATCCTGCTGACAAGATACATTATGACAATCCCCGCCCCGTACACAGCCCCTATTGCTGCACAATGCATTAATGAACAGTCATATGCATACATCACATTGGCAAATCCCGTCATATAGAGTATGGATGCAATTGCCGTGAACAGTGTATTTAGTATATGCGGATTTCTATAATTCATCTCTTATATACTCCGCAATGATATTGATATTGGTAAAAACATCATCCTCTGATTTAGACATGATTGTCACAATATAATCATTCTTTTGGGAATCAATAAACCCGCAGATAATACTGTTGTCCCCGCGCCTCTCACCGGGTGGTGAATAGACCCCTGAGGTGAAATCAATGTCATGTCTGATATTGTCTGCTGTCCAAAAGGGATAAGATGCAGTATCCTCATCCCTCTTCTCCCCTGTATTATTCAAGTTCTCACGGGTTACAGCAGGCACAGCAAGGGTATTGTCTCCGCAGCTGTAATTTACAAGCACTGTCATCATGACAGTTGACATCTCTATGAAACCATAGCCAGCACCGATTAATGCTGCATTGAGGTTCCGGTCACCACTGTAATTCACTGCATACCCTGATTCAGCGGGCAGGTCAATGCCTGTTACCCTGCCGGGGAAGAGTTCTCTCAACTGCTTATCAATATAATTACTGCCCATTGCAATACCTATCTGATAGAACAGTATATTGCAGTTGCTCAATGCCATATCATAGAGTGAGGTATCATCATGCGATCCGTAACATTGAAGCACTGTATCACCCACAAGCAGTTCTCCATTGCATGGTCTTATATTTATATTATCAAATTGATCTGAATCAGTGAATGCATTGAATATAAAGGGCCTTATAATACTGCCCGGCACAATACTGCCTGTCACTGCCCTGTTCACAGTGAATTTGTGCATATTCTTCCTGCTCACTGCAGATCTGCTCATTATCGGGGAAAATAGATTGGGGTTATAATACGGTTTGACAAGCATCGCCTTTACAGCACCGCTCTTCCTGTTCATAACAATGACAATTGTAGAGTCATATTCCTCAAAGAGGTCAAAGAGGAATGCCTGCATCCCGTGGTCTATTGTAAGATACACATCATCCCCATTACGGGCATCCGTATTTTCCGGCAGATCAATATTCCTGACCCTCTTGCCTGACCTGTCGGTCTCATAATAGCTTATTCCGCTTCTCCCCCTCAGCATATGCTCATACTGCTGCTCTACTCCTGCTCTGCCTCTTATATCCCCGGGTGAATAGTTCTCCGCTTTGAGCAGCGAATATTCATTCTTTGTAATACTGCTGACAAAACCCGTTATGTGACAGTACATCTCGGGGAATACATATGACCTGTAATACTCCCTCTCTACAGTTATGCCCTTGAAAATATTACGGTTTTCCTCCAGAACGGATATCAATTCAATCCCGGGCGACCTTTTGAGTATCACATTGCTCATTGACGAAGTCTCGGAATAATCAAGGAGACTGATTATTGAATCAGCGGAAATGTCAAAGAGGCCCGATATCACTCTTATATGTTCAATATTGTCATTTATCAGCATCGGATTCATATATACAGTGTAATCTGGTTTACTGCCTGCAATCAGAACAGAGTCAGAGGAGTAGATATTGCCCCGCATGGGTTTTTCAACATCCATCTTCAGTTTTCTTCCCGGTCCCCTCAAGGCAGTTTTTGTCAGACCTATTACCTGTCTGTCAAAATATATGAGCAATACAGCCAGAGAGAGAATCAATACTGCTGTTTCAATGTATCGCCTGTTATTCATTCTCTTCATAATTGCGCAGCCGGACACCTACACGTCTTATCAGCATAAAGAGGAGGAAATAGATAAGGGTTGTTGCAATAGGGGAAATGACCATTCTCAACATGATATCCCCTGCAGTGATATCGGGCATTGAGAACAGCAGATGAACAAACCTGTACAGCAGAGAACCTGTCAGTATCAGCAATATCTGAAAAAACGGATTATTCTTGTAGAGGAATGCCCTCGTCTTCTGTGTGATGAATATCATCAGCAGCAGTATAAGTGAGTTCGTCCCCAGTATGATGCCTGTATATGAATCAACTGTCAAGCCGGCAATAAAAGCCAGTATTATGATGAATCTCTCATTAAAGTACAGTGCATACAGTATTGTGGCAATCACAATAATATCAACAGGCAGACGCGGTATGGATAATCCGCTGTGAATCACCTGCAGATACACGGCTCCCGCATAGACGACTGTCAGAATCAAATAGAGGATTACTGTATTCTTTTTATCTTGAACCATCCCAGATACCCCACAGTTTCACTATTGTGATTAACATCTCTGTCCAATGTCCTGTCTTTGCTGTCTGTAATAACAAAAATAAATCTCTTGTCTGCAATGCTTTCCAGAGGATTTATATATACGGACTTGTAATTCTCATCTGAATTCTCAATCATGTCAATTATGCCGAAAGGAATACCTGCAGGGTACAGTTTGCCCATGCCTGATGAGTACAGTGTATCATTGAGGGAAAGAGGTACTGCGCGTTTCACACCATTAATAACAAGCTTCCCTCTCCGGCTGCTTTGAGCAATACCGACAAATCCGGATGTATGCCTCACACTTATTCTGTAATCAATATCATTGTATGTGGCAATATATGCATTGTTTTTATCAGCTTTCTCCACCTTGCCCAGTATGCCGCTCATATACATTACAGGCATATTGACATCTATACCTGCTTCTTGACCCTTGTCTATTATCAGCATATTCGCGTCTGTATAGTCACCGCCAATCACCTCTGCCATTATTACATCATGGCCCGTGTTTTCCCTGAGTTCCAGTATATTACGGAGTTCCCTGTTCTCTCGGACAAGAGCGGACATTCTGCGCCTGTCCAGTTTGTTTGCTGCTATTTCTTTGAGCACCTGTTTTCTCTGTGACCTGCATCTGATAATATCATCCATGAATCCCGCACTCTTAGTAAAAGGCAGTATCACGACTCGGGCAATATTCCTTACTGCAGTGAGCTCAAAATTGAGATTAATAACAAAAATCAGTATTGACAGCAGTATAAGAATGATAAATAGAATTCTGTTCTTCTTATTCATTATCTTGCTGTATGCATTATAATTTTTTCATACTGCCGGATATTGTCCAGTATCTTCCCGCTGCCTCTTACTACACATTCAAGCGGTTTATCTGCCACCATTACATTGAGATTGGTCTTCTCATGTATAAGTTTATCCAGATTCCTTATCAGTGCGCCGCCGCCTGTCAGCACAATACCCTTGTCCATTATATCAGATGCAAGCTCAGGCGGTGTCTTCTCAAGTGCCTGCTTGACAGCTGTTATTATCATTCCCAGTGTCTCCTTGAGGGCTTCTCTTATCTCCTCTGATGATATCTTTATTGTCTTGGGAATGCCCTCCACAAGATCCAGGCCCCGTACATCCAGTTCTATCTCCTCATCCAGTTCATATGCGGAACCTATCTCTGTCTTTATCCTCTCTGTTGTCTGCTCACCAATAAGGAGATTGAATGTTTTCTTTACATACTGATTGATTGCCTCATCCATTTCATCTCCGCCGATCCTTATTGAATTATTGGACACAATTCCATTGAGTGCAATCACGGCAATCTCGCTTGTGCCCCCGCCTATATCAATAATCATGCTGCCTACAGGTTTGCCTACAGGCAGGTCCACGCCCACAGCAGCTGCAATGGGCTCCTCAACCAGATATATCTCTCTCACACCGGCATGCTCAAGTGAATCACGGACTGCCCTTGTCTCCACTGCTGTTATTCCGGACGGCACACAGACAATAACGCGCGGTCTCATCAATGCACGGGATTTCTGAACCTTTGATATGAATGTTCTGAGCATTGCTTCAACAACCTCAAAATCCGCAATCACCCCGTCCTTCATGGGCCGGACTGCCGTAATGTCTTCAGGTGTCCTTCCGAGCATCTCTTTGGCTTCAAAACCCACTGCTATGGGCTCACCTGTCTTACTGTCAATTGCGACAACAGAAGGTTCATTGAGCACAATGCCCTCATCCTTCATATATATCAGTGTAGTTGCAGTACCTAGGTCAATTGCAATATCATTTGATATGAATGAATTGAAAAAATCCCTTATTGCTACCATCTGTTCCTCCAAATTATTTATACTGTGCAGTGCCTGATATGTGAGAGTTGCATTTTCATCTCTTTTTATACCATTATAGTATAAAATCAAAGAAAATGGGTGTCAAGAGTTACGTTAAGCATTCTTAGGGATTCATCTGATTGCCGGAATACATCTTCCTGACAAATTCAGGTAATGCAAATGCGCCATTATGCACATCCTTATTATAATACCTGCATCCTTCACTGCTCTCAGGCAGCACTGAGTCAATAAGGTATTTGAACCGGGTATTTGATGCAATGAAGAACTGCCACATGCCGGAGGGATAGGAGGGTATATATGCCAGATAGGGTCTTATATATTTGAATGCGGACTGAAGATTGCTGTGAATTGAAAGCGATGCCTCGGGGTATGCAAAGGGACTCTCACCCTGTATTGCTGTCAATCCCCCGGGCTTTAGATGTTTGCTGCACCCTGAGAGGAATTCTTCACTGAAGAGGACTTTGCCGGGACCAATAGGGTCAGTTCCGTCAACAATAATCAGATCAAACACATCCTCTGTATCCTGTATGTATTTGATTCCGTCATCAATGGATATATCCGCATCTTCCCTTATGCCTTCAGTGAGAAATGGGAAGTATTTCTTTGATACTTCAATAACACTGCTGTCAATCTCTATGAGCTTTATTCTTTCTATACCGGTGAATTTGGAGAGTTCCCTCACTGTTCCCAGATCACCCCCGCCTATTATGAGCACATCCCTGATTTCCTTTCTGATATTGACAGGAACATGGGTGATCATTTCATGATAAACGAATTCATCCCGCTGAGTAAGCATCATCATGTCATCAATAAGCAGTACCCTGCCGTAATCCTCATTGTCAAAAACTGTTATCTTCTGGAAATCGGATTGCTCGGAATGCACTATACTGTCTATTCTGATAAACTGC
>JAWOBN010000061.1:0-4336 GCA_046484245.1 bacterium
ACTTTGCGTTGATCTGTTATTCATAATTTATACCTTCACATGTGTGTTTTTTATTTAAATGACTGTGGGACTAAGGGACTGAGGGACAATGATCCTCAGTACGGTGAGTACAGATTCCTGATGGATCATATGGATATTGTGCAGTCAGGAAGAAATGAATTTGTTGATTTTGACAATCCTGACAGTATTGACATTGAACTGGCCGAAAAGGGACTGGCAAAGGCAAAAGATATGATGCTTTCGGGTCAGTATGATATTGTCATACTTGATGAGATCAATGTAGCGGTTATGTTCGGTCTTGTGGGTGAAGATGATGTATTGAATCTGATGGATGCCAAACCGGACAGTGTTGAGATAATTATGACAGGCAGGGGAGCGACTGATAAGATGATTGAGAAGGCAGACCTGGTGACTGAGATGAAAGAGATCAAGCATTACTATACAAGAGGTATAAGTGCAAGAGAGGGGATTGAGCATTGAAAAGCAGAGAATTGCTCAAAGAGTATTACAATGGCAGCAAGAGGGCATGCGCCAGGATAATGTCACTGGTGGAGAATGAGACACGCGAGGGCATGGAACTCCTCAAAGAGATATATCCCGGGAGGAAGAACAGTTTCCGCATAGGCATAACAGGCCCGCCGGGTGTGGGCAAGTCAACAACAGTCAATGCATTGATAGATGTGCTCAAGTCCATGGAGCAAAAAATAGGCATTATTGCAGTTGACCCGTCAAGCCCGTTTACAGGAGGCGCATTCCTCGGTGACCGTCTCAGGATGCAGAATTCATATAATTATGAGGATGTCTTTGTCCGTTCTGTTGCATCAAGGGGTTCACTGGGCGGACTTTCGTCATCAACTGAGAATATTGCTGAGATAATGGAAGGATTCGGCATGGATATCATTCTCATTGAGACAGTGGGGGTCGGGCAGTCCGAACTGGATATTATGGAGATAACAGACAGTGTGGCAGTTCTCCTTGTCCCTGAATCAGGTGATTCCATACAGGCAATGAAATCCGGTATTATGGAGATAGGAGATGTCTTTGCTGTAAATAAGGCAGACCGTGAGGGAGCTGACAGGTCTGTCAGGCATATAAAGACAATACTGGAAATGAAGAAAACAGGAGAGAGAGTCCCTCCTGTTGTTAAAATATCGGCAAGGAATAATGAGAATATAAAGGCATTGGCAGAAGAGATATTCAGGCACAGGGATTATATGGAGGAGCATGATATACTCAGCCGTAAACGTAAAATGAGAAAACTGAGGGAAGTGAAAGGTCTTTTGAGGGACATGTTTATAAAGAGTATTGACAAGCACCTCAAAGATGTGGAGAATAGTGAGGAATCGCCGTATGAAACTGCACAGAAAGTATTCAGGAAAATCAATAAAAAGGAGATGGAGGATATATGGCAGGTAAAATAAGGGTTTTGATAGCCAAACCGGGGCTTGACGGTCATGACAGGGGAGCCAAGGTTGTTGCCAGGGCACTCTCCGAGGCAGGCATGGAAGTGATATACACTGGTCTGCATCAGACACCGGAGAATATTGTCAAGACAGCTGTTGAAGAGGATGTTGATGTTGTGGGCCTTTCCGTACTGTCCGGAGCGCATATGACCATATTCCCCAAAGTGAAAAAACTGCTTGAAGAAAGTGATGCAGGAGATATACTGCTCACAGGCGGGGGCATTATACCGGAAGATGACATGGAGCAATTGAAGAAGCAGGGTGTCGGAGAGCTTTTCGGGCCCGGCAGCCAGACACATGAGATGATTGAATATATTGAGAATTGGCATAAAGAAAACAGAAATTAATGGAGGAAAGGATGCACATATTACTCAGTGAAGAATTATTGCAGGTAAGAGAAATGGCAAGGGAGCTTGCCGAGAAGAAGATCAAACCGGTAAGAGAAGAGTATGATGAAGAGGCTAAATTCCCGACTGATATAGTGAAGGATATGGCGCGTTCCGACCTCTTCAGGGTATTTATCCCGGAGGAATACGAAGGACTGGGTTTGGGTATATCCGGAATGGCAATTGTCACAGAGGAATTCTCAAGAGTGGATGCAGGTATAGCCCTTGCATATGCAGGCAGCGGACTGGGCACAGTTCCCATTATGTTTTTTGCCAGTGATGAACAGAAAAAGAAATATCTCCCCGTACTGGCTTCAGGCGAGAAGATTGCAGCATTCGGTCTCACTGAGGCAAATGCCGGCAGTGATGCATCCAATATCCAGACAATTGCAAAGAAAGACGGTGATGACTACATAATAAACGGCACGAAGCAGTTTATTACAAATGGAGAATATGCAGACATCTATGTTATTATTGCCAACACAGACCCCAAGAAAGGCATAAGAGGTCATACTGCATTCATAGTTGAAAAGGGCACTGAAGGATTCACATTCGGAAAGCATGAGAATAAGATGGGCATACGCGCATCATCAACATGCGAATTGGTCTTTGATGACTGCCGTGTTCCTGCTGAGAATATTCTGATGAAGGAAGGCAGGGGATTCAAGGTTGCCATGAAGACACTGGATTTCTCAAGAATAGGCGTGGGTGCACAGGCACTGGGTATTGCCCAGGGTGCCTATGAAGCAGCAGTTGAATATGCACAGCAGAGAGAGCAGTTCGGCAGGAAGATATTCAATTTTCAGCTTGTTCAGGAAATGATATCCAATATGGCGATGAATATTGAAGCAGGCCGCTCCCTGACATACACCGGAATGAAATATGTTGACTCTAATGGCAAGGATATTGCCCGTGTATCATCAATGATAAAGACATACTGCTCTGATCTGGCAATGGATGTAACAACCAATGCTGTTCAGGTAATGGGTGGTTACGGTTATATGAAGGAGTACCCTGTGGAGAAGATGATGCGTGATGCAAAGATAACACAGATATATGAAGGTACAAATCAGATACAGCGCCTCGTAATAGCCAAGGAGATACTGAAGAGGGGTGCTGAAATAACGGATATGTATTAAGACAGTATGAGCAACAGATACAGTGCATTGATTCAGTCAGTCACTGAGATAATAGGTACAGCTCAAGAAACTGACACCATGCTTCAGAATATATGTGATTATCTCAGAGAAGAAGTGGAAGAGTTTGACTGGGCCGGATTCTATCTGACTGACAGTGAGGAAGCCGATACCCTTAAACTCGGCCCATTTGCAGGCGAGCCCACAGAACACAAAAAAATAAAGTTCGGTGACGGTATATGCGGGCAGGCTGCTGTAACACTCAAGACATTCATAATTCAGGATGTGAGCAGTGAGGATAATTATCTCTCCTGCTCTCCTGAAGTCAATGCGGAAATTGTTGTCCCCATATTCTCCAATGGAGAATTTACCGCAGAACTGGACATTGACTCACACCAAAAAAATGCCATTACACCTGCCCATAAAAAGCTCTGTGAAGAAATCGCAGAACTACTCAGAGACAAATTATAAGAATCTCCGACAGCCCATTTTAAATCAATCAGGAGAACAGATGGAGTATAAAATACAGCAGGCAACAACAAGGGATATAGAGGGATTATCATTGCTCTTAAAGGCATTCAGGAATGAGCATTCTTTACTCTTGAGCAGTAATAGGGAATATACGCTGAAGGAAGCTCAAGAAGAGGTGAAAAGCGTATTAGAGGATCCGGCATGCGGATACTTTATCATTGAATCAGATGGAGAAATGGCGGGATTCAGGAGATGGGAGCTCCATGAGGGCTTCTATTTTACAAGGGAGATGTATGTAAGAGAGGATATGAGAGGCAGGGGACTTGCAAAGGCAATGATCAGGCATTTTGAAAACTGGGTTAAAAACAATGGCCAGGGAATTGCCTGTATATCATGTATTCCGGTAAATGACCCGATGATAGATATAGCGCGCAGTGAAGGATACGATATATTGAATACAATAGAAATGAGAAAGGATTTGAAGGGCAGAAACAAGGCATACAATACAGTAAGTGCACTGGGGAGAATATGGAATGTTATAGGCAGCAGCAAAGCACCGGATTATTCACGGAAAAGAGCAGACAGACAACTGCCCTCAGTCATTTCCGGGAGACACTGGCATTATCATCATATGGGTATTCCCACTGATAAGAAAATGCCCGGTGAAAAATACATTGAATCAATCAAATGTTATGTATCGGGTTTTGAGAACAGTCCATTCGGCATAGAATGGATGCGCTTTGATAATGATTCCCCGGTTCATTCTCTGATTAAAAGCACACCGCATATTGCATTTACTGTTGAGAGTATTGAAAAGGAGATTGAAGAGAATCAATTCCGTATTATATCGGATTTAACTACACCCTCAGAGGGTGTGTCT
>JAWOBN010000041.1:0-21126 GCA_046484245.1 bacterium
CTTGAATATATTGGTCAGCAAATAAAATCTTTTTTTTCTTTTTACTCTTTACAGTATAGGTTTTTTCATTTTCAATATACGGATTTCCCAGTATAAAAAATTGACTTTCATTACTATTTGTATTCTCAAGATAATAACTCTTAAAAACATGACCCATCAATATAAAAACATCGAAATTATAATCAGCAAGATAAACTCCTCCATGTTGAAAATTGATTATATTGATTTCATATTTTTTCCCTAATTGAGCAATTAAATGAGATTTGAAATTATATTCACAAGCAATGATATAATTCTTGATAGAACTTTCCTTGAACATCCTATCAATGCGAATAGTCTCAGCTATTATATAGTGCATTTTGTTCATTATCATAAAATCCTGATATGTAATCATCTTGATTATTCTAGGTATATAAAATTTTAATAATTCAATTATGGTCTGTTTAGCATATTTATTTCTAAACTCTTTTACTTTGATTTTTCTACAATTAATGGTTCTATAGAATTGTTTGGTTCTGTTATTCTCTGCTCTTCTATCCACAATAAACTGATACTTTTTATTCTTAGGAAAATAATATCTAAATAGTCTGAATGCAGTTAGTGATTCTATCTGTACAACATTTTCATCTAGAGCATCATTTACAAAATGTCTGTTCTGAATAATACGGAGAATATTATTCTTTATACTCGCAATTAAGTTTTTTGCTGAAATCAACCTGTTGAATTCATTTATAACAAAACATGATAATTCATCATTTCTGAATCTATTTGATATCAATAAAATGTTATTATCATTACATAAGCTTATGAGTTCTTTTATCAATGCTTTGTGATAAAAATAAGAATGATTATGCAACAATGAGCATATTAATGCATTATTGACTTTTATATTTTTTATAACTAGGCTCTTATTATTCAGATATTTATTTATTTCATATTTAGCTAATCTATGTGCATGTTGCTCAATCTCCATAAAATCTAATTCAATTCTATATAACTGTGTTATTTCCTGAATATCTGTTAGTTTTTCTAGACAAAAATATCTATCAGCATTTCTCTTTATTGCCTTAACTCTCTTTTTATGAACCGTTTTATCATAACATACGATCTTCATTTTTGTTTGAAACTGAATTTATCAATATAATAATTCCCAAATTCAGTTTTTTTAAATTTATCTACAATAATGTTAGTTGCATTTTTCATTACATAGATTAATTTGCCTTTTTTATCTCTCAATTCAATATTCACAGCATACAACCCCGGTGCAAGATTCAACTCATTAATATTACATATTATCCTGCCTGTTCTGTTATTAAATACTTTATCCATATTTTTGCTGCTTATCACTATATAATTTTTTAAAGATCTGCCTCTAAAAGTAATATCCACATAAAAAAATTTATTATAATCATTAATCACATCAAATTCAATTTGGAAATGCCTTTCAAATTGTATTCTATTTTTATTTATTTTAACATTTTCAACATGTAAGCTTTCACCAAATTGTTTCTCTGATGTCTTTTCTTCTACTCCTTCACTAAATAACTCCGCATAGTATTTAATAACATCATTTGTTGAAGCATTCTTTTCTATCTTGCCATCAAGGAGAAGAATAGTTCTATCGCAAATCCTTGATACCTGGTCTAAATTATGTGATACAAAGATAATAGTCACATCACCCAATAGACTTTCAATCTTATCAAGGCTCTTTTTCCTGAAGTAATAGTCCCCGACAGCCAAGACCTCATCAATAAGAAGAATCTCAGGGTCAATATGTATAGCCACAGAAAACGCGAGACGTATGAACATTCCAGAAGAATATTTTTTTACAGGCGTATTTAGAAATTTGCTAATCTCCGCGAATTCAATAATCTCATCCTTTTTATCATCAATCTCCTTCCTGCTCATTCCCAAAATAGAACCATAAAGATAAATATTTTCTAATCCCGTTAACTCAGGGTGGAATCCCGCTCCTATCTGTATTAAAGGGCCGATTCTTCCCTGCATACTGTACTGACCTGAAGTTGGCTTTGTAACACCTGATAAAACTTTTAGTAGAGTGGTTTTACCTGACCCATTCGGTCCTATTAATCCAACACACTCTCCTTTAGACACAGTAAATGAAATATTTTCCAATGCTGTTGTCTGTTTTTTCTCAGGTGGTGTGAATAGATCTTCTAATGAACCTGCAAGTCCGTATCTAATATTAAACTTCTTTGTGATATTATCAACATCAATCATATTCATTTAAAATCTCCAATGATCCTCTCTGTCTTTATTAGAAAGAAAACAGCTAAAATTAAAAGGATGGACGAATACAAAAAAGTCATAATAAGACCCGGCAAATTAGTCAATGAACCTTCAAATAGTACAGACCTTACATTATTAATTATTATTGATACTGGACTCCAGTCAATAAGGAATCTGTATTTCTCAGGTAAAAATTTTGATGAATATATAATCGGAGTAAGGAATAAAAGTATCTGCATAAGAAAAGCCACAATATACTGAACATCACGAAAAAAGATAACCAGTATTGACAGTATTATTGTAATTCCAATAATAAGAACTATACCAATAACAAGGGGGATGAATATTAAGAGTAAATGAATATCAAGTATATCTACATTCTTAAACCATGCGAATAGAAAGAACATAATCAAAATAATCAATAAATCTATAATGTATGCAAATACTGAAGATAATATTATTATGATTCGAGGGAAATATATCTTTGTAATTATATTTATATTCCTCAATAGGCTGGTTTGACCTGTTATTATGCTTCCTCTGAAAAAATTCCAGAAAATCAATCCTGAAAACACATAAATTGAATAAGGTATATTATAAGGCAGATCTGTGATGTTTTTCCTGAATACTATTGAAAAAGTCAGAATCACTAATAATGGCTGAAGAATAATCCAGATGGAGCCCAACAAAGTTTGTTTATATCTTATCACAATTTCTCTTTTTGTTAAAAACCACAGTAATTCAAGACGTCTAATTAACACTATTCTCTCCATATTCAAGCAATTTATACTCATACTGTGTTTTCGCCTTTCCTAGGAGTTCAGGTAAACTGTCCATTATTTCATACTGCCTCTGCATCAATTGAGGATTATCTGATAAACTGTTCAAGAGCATTATGCCCCGGATAAAATAAGGTTCGTACTCAATGGCTTTTTCCAGATGAGAAACAGCCCCGGCAGTATCACCCTGCTCCAGATGATACCGGGCAAATGCGTATCTGTAGAATGGATTACGGGGATTCAGGTCAATGCCTTTTTGATAATTTAGTTCTATCATTTCATTGATACTATTATTCTTTCTGAGCACAGTGTTCTTATACTTCATGAGAAAATCAGAATAGGTCAGATAATACCTGTATTCCATTGGGAAAGATGAGAGCAGCATACCGTAATCATCCAGTATATTCTGAAAATACTTCACACTGTTTGTATTCTTAAAGAGCTGCTCAGAAACAATAATGTGGCTTTCAATATACTGCGGCTTGCCCGTCAGAGCGTACAGTGTCAGGACCTTTTCAGTAATATACTCGTAGTTTTCATCCGTAATGTCTTCACTGCTGCTCAGAGTTTCATTTATAGGTTTGGTCTTATAATGGGCATATATATCTATTGCATTGGTAATAACCAGTATGGCAAATACAATTATCACTGTTATCTTATACAGTAGTCCTGGATTGGCTTTAAAGTGCCGAAAAAGAGCACCCATGCATATAAAAAACACTACGGCATTATAAGGCAGGTACAGTGCATTATCAAAGACAGACATAATAAAGAATAGGGATAGAATTATCAGTATAAATTTACCGGGGAGTTTAAGATTGCTTCTCCTGATAAAACCAATAAATGCATACAAGAAGACAAGCATAATGGCGAGCCCGAATATTCCTGCACTTACAAACCATTCAAGGTACTCATTATGGGCGATTTTCGCATGTGAGCCGAATCTGGCTATTCTGCCCTCAACAGGGAAATTATTCTTTAATGTATAATAACTGAGATTATTATAGCCAATGCCCATTGGCAGATTGCGCAGTGCAATACCTGCTGTCTGCTTGTATATATTTGCCCTCTGGACACCATAGGGATTAATCTCCCTTTCATGGAAGAACCTGTGCTGTGCATTGGACGGGATAAGCAGCATCAGTAAAACTGCTGCTGTCAGTCCTATGACAGCCATTCTCTTTTTATAGGCAAATATGATAAGGAATGCAGCAAGAGGCAATAGCACAATTATATTTCTGCTTCCTGTTCTGAAATCAGCATAAAGGAGCAATATGCCTGTCAGCCCGTAGACTAGACCGCGCAGTTTTCTGCCCTGTGAGAAATATCTGATAATGAGAAATGCCGAGGAAACAACACCTGCAATGAATAACAGTGAAAGGAAATTGGGATAATGTGTATTGCCCTCTATCCTGCCTGCTCTTCCTGCAAAATCATCCAGTGAATAGATTATCTGAACAATGCCAGAGACAATTACAGCATGGCTGATTGTTATAAATAATTTTCCCTTGTCCCACTTGGCAGATGATACATAGAGCAGGATGAGAAAGTAAAAACCGTATTCAGCGAAGTGCAATCTTGCATTGTACCCATTAACAGAGAAATTATAGTGAATAACAAATGATACTGTGTATATGAGAAGCACGGCAAATGCAGGAATGTTTATGCGCTTTTTGCTCTCCAGTGCAAAGAGCATGGCAAGAGCAAAACTGCCTATCAGTGAATAATACCGGATAAATAAGAACTTCTCACAGTCAAATATTGACGGTAATATAATAAGAAGTCCAATAAAGAAATATTTGAGATTACTTCTCATTTTCATAGGATTTGAGTTTCCTGTATAGTGTTGATAGATTTATACCGAGCTGCTCTGCTGCCTGTTTCTTATCACCGTCAGCTGACCGCATTGCTCTTTCAATGAGGTCTCTTTCCATCTCTTCTATTGTCGGGATACTGCCCGTTGATGCAGTACTGTCAAACTTGGCAGTACCGATATCCAGAGGTATATCGGAAACAGCAATCCGGGCGTCCTGCTTAATAACAATCATCCTCTCTGCAATATTGATAAGCTCCCGCACATTGCCGGGCCAATCATATTGCTCCAGTTTCCTGTAAACATTATCTGATACCTTTTCAATTGATTTTGAGTACTTTGCGGCAAATTGTTCAATATAATAATCAAATAGCATCCTTATATCACTCTTCCTCTCACGAAGGGGCGGGATATCCAGACGAATCACATTGAGGCGGTAGAAGAGGTCTGTTCTAAATCTGTTGTTCTCCACCTCTTTTTCAATATCCTTGTTTGTTGCTGCAATAATCCTCACATCAACAGGTATTGTCTCCACACTGCCTATTGGTGTTATCTCCTTCTCCTGAATAACCCTGAGGAGTTTTACCTGCATTGATGTATCCATCTCAGCAATCTCATCCAGAAAAATAGTACCCTCATTGGCAACTTTGAAGAGCCCGTCCTTATTGGTATATGCTCCTGTAAAAGAGCCCTTTTTATGCCCGAACAGCTCACTCTCCAGGAGATTCTCATTGATTGCAGCGCAATTGACAGACACAAAGCTCCCGTTTTTCCTGTTTGAATACTTATATATCATCTTTGCAACGATTTCCTTGCCTGTTCCGCTTTCACCTGTTATGAGCACAGTGGAGTCAGTTGGCGCAATATTCATTATCATTGATTTTATCTCTTTGACTGACTGATGTTCTCCGAGAAACATCGGTTTCTCGTCAATATCATACTTGTCCTTATAGTAATTGAAATTGATCTTTATCTGCCTGTCTTTGATTGCCTTTTCTATGATACTGTTCAAGAGGTCAATATCCTCAATCTTTTCAAGGAATTCAAATGCTCCTGCCCTGAGCGCCTCCAGCAGGAGTTCACTGTCTTTACCATAAGCAGTTATGAGTATCACATTGATAAGGGGGTCTATTGCCTTGAGTTCCCTGAGCAGTTCAATACCTGTCATTTGCCCCATTCTGATATCTGATACAACAACATCAATATTCTCTGCACTGAATATATCCAATGCCTTCCCGGGGCTTGTTGTATATGTAACCTTATAACCGGTCTTTTTGAGTTTATAGTCCAGCATCTTGCATCTGTTCTTGTCATCATCAACAACAAGTATGTGATATTTAATCATGTTTCTTCTCCAGCTTTATCCTGAATATTGTCTCATTATTCTCCCTCATATACTCAATACTGCCCGAATGCTCTTCTCTCAGTATCTTGTAAACAATGGCAAGCCCCAGTCCCGTGCCTCCCGGTTTTGAACTGACAAATGGATGAAATATCTTGTCTTCAATTGTCTTGTCAACACCAGGTCCATTGTCAACTACATCAATTATATGATTCTCCGCATTCTCACTGAAGCGAATCCTTATCAGTTTATCTTCTTTTTCCTTTACTGCATCCAGCGCATTGTGAAGCAGATTAATCATTATCTGCTTGAATTTATTATAATCAGCGTAAATAACAGTATCTTCACTGATGTTCTCTGTTTCAAGGCAGTCAATATTGAGCAGATTGTTTATCTTGTCAATTGTTCTGCTCAGGTTGATTTTTTCAATATTGGCACTGCCCTTGGATGAATACACGAGGAATTCATTGATAAGATGATTGAGGCGTTCTATTTCCTCCAGTGTGACCCGGAACATCGGATGACTTTCTGCTTCACTGCCCATTTCATCGCGCAGTATCTTCACAGAACCCTTAATTGATGAGAGGGGGTTTCTGATTTCATGTGCAATGGAAGCAGCCAGTTCACCTATTGCACTCATCCTCTCCTTCTCCAGGAATTTCCTCTCATAATCCTTGAGGCGGGTTATATCATTGATTATGAGTATTATATTATTCTCAACACCTCCATGCATCAGATTCTCCACGCGCACATCATAATGATTGTTCTCATGCGTAAACTGGAAATAATTGCTGTGCTTTATGCGGCTAAGCACCTTTATACCTGTATTGTATATGCTTTTGTTGAGTTCAATACCGGGCACCAGCTCTTTTGCGCTCCTGTTGAAGTCCATTACCCTGTCATTCTCATTGAGGATAATGATTGCTGACTGTATATTGTTTATGATGTCCTTGAGCCGCACCCTGTATGTCAGCATCTCTTCTCTGCCCTTCTGCAGGCGTTCGGAGAGGAATCCGCCTATTGCTGCAATGAGGAAATACGCCAGTGTATTGATATAGACGCGTATTATCAGTGTGTCAATCAGAAGATTGGTCTCTAGGGCATAGGGGGAAATAAGGAAGCCGAAGTGCTCACCCAGGAGCAGAAGCAGATATCCGGCAGCTGAGAGTGCTGCAAGGACCATGCCGCCCTTAGTAAGAAGAAATAAGCTTCCTGCAATAATATTTATGAAGTACAGTATGGAGAATGTGCTCTCACTGCCCCCTGTATAGTAGATAATTGCAAATATGAGCAGATTGTCAAAAATCAGCTGAAAGTAGAGATGCTGGACATTGAGCTTGTCCTTTTTCAGTATTATCCAGAATATGACATTCATCAGGAATGTCATTGCAATAATGATAATGAGGGGAATAAAATTGAATGCCAGTCCACGGATAAGTGTGGCAATACCTGTAATAATGATTGAGATTACAATGAGTAATCTCAATATTATATACCATTTATATCTCAGCTTTATGTTTGAGAACATATTCTTTTACATGACAAGAGACATCATCTGGAACATGGGCAGATACATTGCCATAACAATTCCGCCTATGCCCGCACCGAGGAATACAATGATAATGGGTTCCAGTGCTGACATCAATGTCTCAACAGCAGCATCAACCTCTTCGTCATAGAAATCAGCAACCTTGACAAGCATATCCTCCAGACCGCCTGTCTCTTCACCGATTCTTATCATCTGCACAACCATTGGCGGGAAAACCGGCTCTTTGCTGAGGGGATTGGATATGGATTCACCCTCCTGAATGGAGCTTCTCGCCTTCATGATAGCAGTTTCTACAACTGCATTACCTGATGTTCTGCCTGTTGTTTCCAGTGCACTGATTATATTGACACCTGATGAGAGCAGTGTTGCCAGTGTCCTGGAGAAACGGGCAATGGACTGTTTCTGGATGAGATTGCCGAATACAGGGGTCTTTAGAAATATTCTGTCTGTGAGCATTTTCCCCTGAGGCGTTGCCCTGTAAAACCTGTAAGCAACAGCAAAAGCAATAACCACCACTATGATTATCAGTATATTCTTCTGAAGGAATTCGGACAGATTCATCACAATCTGCGTGGGCAGAGGGAGTGAACCGCCGAAGGATGTAAACATCTCGGCAAACACGGGTATGACGAATATAAGGAGTACTGCCATTGCAATAACAGATACTGTGACAATAACAGCAGGATAGACAAGTGCGCCCTTTATCTTCCTTGTCAGCGCCTCTGTCTTTTCCATATACTCAGCAAGACGGCCCAGTATTGTATCCAGTGCACCGCCCTCTTCACCTGCTTCTACCATATTGGTATAAAGGTCAGTAAATACACCCTTCTGTTTACGCATTGCATCAGCCAGTGTGGAGCCGCCCTCAACATCGGATATGATGCGCTTGATAACACTCTGGAAATTCTTGTTCTCCACCTGTTCTTCCAGAATCTTGAGGCACTGGAGAAGGGGGAGACCGGCTGTTATCATTGTGGCAAACTGCCTGGTGAACAGTGTTATATCACTGGTGCTGACACCGGAACCGAATTTTATCTCCATTGAAGCCCAGTCACGGCTCAGAGATATGACCTGTATGTTGCGGGCTTTCAGGATACTCTTTGCTTCATCAGCATTCTTTGCCTCAATTGTCTCCTGAATTACCTGGCCCTTGACATTTCTGCCCTTGTATTTGAATTTAGCCATTTATATCCCCCTCGTTATTATTATTTTATGCCCTGTGCCTGTCTGAACTCACCGAGCATCTGCTCCAGTTCAGCAGGATCCCTGGATGCTGCCATCATACTCTTCAAATCAATTTCCTTGCTCTTGTACAGATCAAACAATGCCTGATTCATTGTCTGCATTCCGTATTTCTTTCCTGCCTGTATCATTGAGTATATCTGATGTATCTTGTCATCCCTGATAAGCGCCTTGATTGCAGGTGTTCCCACAAGTATCTCCATTGCCAGAACCCTGCCTCCTCTTATCTTGGGAATCAGTGTCTGTGTCATAATACCTATTGTTACAAATGCAAGCTGAGCCCTCACCTGTGCCTGCTGGGCTTCCGGGAATACATCTATTATCCTGTTAATGGATTCTGCTGCTGAATTGGTATGCAGTGTGGCAAATGTCAAATGCCCTGTCTCTGCAATAGTCAGTGCTGCCTGTATTGTCTCAAGGTCTCTCATTTCACCGACCATGACAATGTCAGGGTCCTGCCTCAACACATATTTGAGGGCATTGGGAAAGGATTTGGTGTCTGACCCTACCTGTCTCTGATTGACAATGCACCTCTTATGCTTGAAGAGGAATTCTATGGGGTCTTCCACTGTCATTATATGCGATCTGCGTTCCTGATTTATCTTGTCTATCATTGCAGCAAGTGTTGTGGATTTTCCGCTTCCCGTAGGACCTGTTACCAGTATGAGGCCCTTGGGTCTTTCAGACAATTTGGCAACACTGGCAGGCACACCGAGTTTATTGAATCCCAGTATTTCAAATGGTATTGTCCTCAATGCCATTGCCACTTGCCCCCTCTGCCTGAAAACATTGCCCCTGAATCTTGAGAGCTTGGGGACACCGAATGAGAGGTCAAGTTCCCACTCCTGTTCAAATTTCTTCTTCTGGGAATCATTGAGAATACTGTATGCGAGATTCTCCGTCTCTTCCGGTTTGAGGGGTTCATAATCCATTGGCGCTATCTGACCGTCAATTCTCAGTGACGGCGGTATGCCAGGTGTTATGTGCAGATCTGAAGCACCCCTGTCAATCATTTCCTTGAGTAAATCAGTGATTGCTGCTACCATTATTCCTCCTAATCCATTACTGCTGTTTCTCTGATTATTTCTTCAAGTGTCGTCATTCCCCTCTTCATCTTCAAAACAGCGTCATCTCTTAATGTTTTCATGCCTTCCTTTCTTGCCTGTTCACGGAGATCCTTTGTTGATGAGTCATGCAGTATCATTTCCCTTATGGATGACGAAATGGGCATAACCTCTGTTACAGCCATTCTGCCCTTATATCCTTTACCATTGCACTGTTCACATCCGTCACCTGCTTCAAAGAGCTGATGACCTTTGAGTATTGTCGGGTCTATGTCATATCCCCGTATGACCTCATCTGTGTATGTTGCAGGTTTCTTGCAATTGGGACAGACCTTCCTCAGCAAACGCTGCGCCTGTATCAAATTGAGTGCAGCTGATACGAGGAATGGCTCTATGCCCATGTCAATCAGACGGTTTATTGTTGAAGGCGCATCATTGGTATGTATTGTTGATACAACAAGATGTCCCGTGAGGGCTGCCCTCACTGCAATGGAAGCTGTTTCCGTATCCCTTATCTCACCGACAAGAATCACATCAGGCGACTGCCTTAGAAAAGCCCTCAGTGCGCGCGCAAAATCAAGGCCCACGGAACTGTTCATCTGCACCTGATTGATGCCGAATAGATTATACTCCACCGGGTCCTCTGCAGTCATTATATGTACATCAGGCTGATTGAGCGATGACAGTGCAGAATACAGTGTTGTGGACTTTCCGCTTCCCGTAGGACCTGTTACAAGAACAATGCCGTACGGTTCATCAATTGCCTTCTTGAATTTCTGGAGATTGTCAGGTTCAAATCCAAGCTGCTCCATCTCCAGTTTGAGTGATGATTTGTCCAGAAGACGCATCACAACCTTTTCGCCGAACAGTGTCGGGATTATTGAAACACGGAGGTCTATGGTCTTGCCCTGCACAATTATCCTTATCCTGCCGTCCTGCGGCACATTATGAATGGATATATCCAGGTCAGCCATGAGCTTCAGTCTGGATACAATGCCCGCTTTCATATTGACAGGCGGTTTCATCAATTCAGCAAGTACACCGTCAACCCTGAGGCGCACTCTCAGCATGCCTTCATAGGGCTCTATGTGGATATCACTTGCCTCCATGTCAACTGCCTTATTGAAGACATAATTCACAATCCTTACAACAGGTTTCTCATTTGCCGCGTGGGCATCACTGATAATATGCTCATCAGAACCATCTCCGACAACCTCAAAATCATCATCGTCATCATCATCAAATATATCAATTTCAATATCCTCTTCCAGACCCTCATCCTCAAGGTCAATGTCAATGTCCAGTTCATCCTCCTCCTCATAATCAGCTATCTGGGTCTGCGCCTTCCTGTAGGCGCCCAATGCCTTTTTGAGGGATGATTCCGTTGTAACAACAGGTATGATATCATACCCTGTCTTGAACTTCACATCATCTATTGCATTGAGGTTTGCGGGATTGACCATTGCTATGAAGAGCATATTGCCCACTTTCTTATACGGTATGAGCTGATGCTTTGCAGCCATATCCTCAGAGACGAGGTTGAGTACCGGAATCGGAATATCCTCTTTATCTATTTCAACAAATTCTGTCTTGAAGTATTTAGCGAGGAATTTTGCAACCTTGTCTTCTGTGGAATATCCCAGGGATATCATTGTCTGTATGAATGTACCGCCTGTCTCCTTCTGGGCATCAAAGACCTTTTTCACCTGGTCCTTGCTCAGAAGGCCGGACATAACGAGTAGATTTGCAAGTGTCTGCATAATTACCTCAGTGTGGTTTCCTTTACAACCTCAAGAACATCAACCACCCCTGCCTTGAGTTTCCTTATTGCAGCTTCTCTCAGTGAAATAAGATTATTCTCTTTTGCAACTGCTGCAAGTTCATCTGTTGACATACGGTTTAATATGGCTTTCCTGATTGCTGTATTCACTTCCATTGATTCAAATACTCCTACCATGCCTTTGTAACCCGTACCGCCGCATTCATCACATCCCTCGCCCTTGTATATAGGGGCTCCTTCCAATTCCTCGGGATTAATGCCTGCCTCCTTCAATTCCTCCGGAGACCTGTTGTCGGGAACCTTGCAGTTATCACATATTGTTCTGAGCAGTCTCTGGGATACAACAAGGTTAATTGTTGATGCAATGAGGAATGGCTCAACACCCATGTTGATAAGACGGGTTATTGTGCCCGGCGCTGAATTGGTATGCACTGAGGACAGCACCATATGGCCTGTGAGGGCAGCCCGTATTGCTATCTCAGCCGTCTCCTTGTCCCTGATCTCACCTACCATTATTACATTGGGGTCCTGCCTGAGATATGCCCTGAGCGCGCTGGCAAATGTCAGACCGACAGATTCATTTACCTGCAGCTGATTGACTCCAAGCAGGGAGAATTCAATTGGGTCTTCAGCTGTTGTGATATTGATCTCCGGGTCATTGATCTCTTCAATACATGTATATAGTGTTGTTGTTTTACCGCATCCTGTGGGACCTGTAACAAGAGCAATGCCCACAGGTGTCTTGATTGCCCTCTTTATCATCTTCTCTGCATCAGGGTCAAATCCGAGTTTGTCAAATTTGAATTCCACCTTCTCCCTGTCAAGTATCCTGAGAGCCATCTTCTCACCGTACATTGTCGGTACTGTGGCAACCCTGATGTCAATGGGCTTGCCGTGCACCTTGACCTTTATCCTGCCGTCCTGGGGTTTTCTTGACTCCTGCAGTTTCATCTGCGACATGATCTTGACCCTGGAAATAATGGATTTCCTGTAGCGCCAGGGCGGTGTCTTTGTCTTGTCCAGGGGCTGCAGCACTCCGTCTATCTTATACCGTATTCTCAAATCCTTGTCATACGGTTCAATATGTATGTCTGAGGCACTGGTTTCAACAGCTTTTGTAATAAGTGAATTGACCATCTTGACAACAGGCCCGCTGTCAATGGTTGCAGCAAGGTCTCCGCCCTGCTCATCCGCCTCTTCATTTTCATCCTTTCTGACAACCTCTATGTCATCATCCAGAATATCATCATCAACCACCTCATCCAGTATCTCCTGGGATTCATAGTATTTCTCAATATAACTCGTTATCACGCGGTCTGATGCAACAAGCGGGATTATATTGAGATTGGTGGTGAACTTGATGTCTTCAATAGCAAACACATCAGCAGGATTGGACATTGCGAGATAGAGGCTTCTGCCCTCTCTTCTCACAGGGAAAACATTGTATTTTGTGGCTGTCTTGGGCGGCACGGTTCTCAGCAGCCCGGGGTCAACAACCACATCATTGAGGTCAATTGACTGGACCTTGAACTGTTTTGCCAGAAATTCAATGAGTTTCTGCTGGGATATATACTCCTTGTCCACGAGTATGTTTCCCAGCTTCTCACCTGACTCCTGCTGCTGGTTAAGTGCATCCTCTAACTGCTGCTCATTTATCAATCCGGCATTGATTAGTAAAGTGCCTAATTTCTCTGCCATATAATATAAAATATTATCATTAAATATTTAATTAGTCAAGCTGTAAGCTGATTGGAGAAAACCGTAAAAGAGCGGTGAAGGACTCTCAATTGATGATTTGAATTCCGGATGTGCCTGTGTTGCTATGAAAAACGGATGGTCTTTCAGTTCAATAAACTCCATCAATGTTTCATCTTCGGATAATCTGTGGAATCCGGAGAAGACAAGTCCTCTATCTTCAAGCTCTTTTGTATATCCCGGATTGACCTCATACCTGTGCCTGTGTCTCTCCAGTATGCATATATCATCATCCAGGTGTGAACCGAGTCTGAATCTGTTTATTTTATCATTGTCTATCTCTTCAATTCTTCTTCTGTCCTCTTGAGTCCTGTTCCTCTCATCATAGAGACTGGCAACTGCAGTATTGGCTTTCAGTACTGCCAGATAAGCCCCGAGGCGCATGGATCCGCCGTACTGTTTATTCCTTATGATATCCTCCTGGGATTTGAGTATATCAATGACAGGGAAAGAAGTGCCGGGATCAATCTCAGTTGAATTGGCATCCCTCATACCGCATACATTGCGCGCAAATTCAACAACTGCCAGCTGCATGCCGAAACAGAGCCCGAGATAGGGGATGTTGTTCTCGCGCGCAAAGCGTATTGCCTCTATCTTTCCTTCAACACCCTCTTTGCCGAAACCGCCCGGCACGAGTATGCCATTATATCCTGCAAGTCTGTTGACATCAAATGCGCCGCTTTCAATATCCTGTGATGATATCCATTCAATCTCAACACCGATATTATTGTTGCATGCTGCATGCTGCAATGCCTCATTGACGGATATATAGGAATCAGTCAGTGAGAATTTGCCTATATCAAGATACTTGCCGACCATTGCTATCTTAATTGTAGCAGGGGGCGATTCAATGATATTGGTCAATTTCTCCCAGTGACTCCAGTCACTTTTACTGCGCGGTTCAATGTCAAATTCCGAGAGTATCTTCTCACCTAATCTGTCTGCCTGGAAATTGAGCGGGATTCTGTACAGCACATCTGTATCAGGAGCTGATATCACATGCTCAGACTGGATATTTGCATATGTCTCAATCTTCTTCTTCCTCACACTGTCAAGTGCCTGGGGCGCCCTGCATAGAATGAAGTCAGGGAATATCCCGTGCTCGGAGAGGAGTTTTATTGCCTGCTGTGTCGGTTTTGTCTTCATCTCGCCTATATGCTTGGGAGTGGGCAGATAGGTGACCATAATATGCTTCATATTATTGTCGCCTATATCCCTCTGCAGACTCTTTATTGCAAAGAGATACGGAATATTCTCATAGTCCCCTATTGTACCGCCTATTTCAATGAGCACAAATTCCCTGCCCTCTGAAACAAGTCTTATGCGCCTGATTATCTCTTCGGGGATATGGGGTATGAACTGCACTGTCTTGCCCAAATATTTCCCCTGTCTCTCCTTTTCAATGACCTTGGAATATATCTGGCCTGTTGTAATATTGTTCTTCTTTGAGAACGGATTGCCGAGGAATCTCTCGTAATTGCCGAGATCCTGGTCAATCTCACCGCCGTCATCCGTGACCCACACCTCTCCGTGTTCAGTCGGCCTCAATGTGCCTGCATCAAAATTGATGTAGGGGTCAATCTTCAGTACAGTGACATCAAATCCGTATTCCTGCAGTATCTTGCCTATGGAGGCAGTAGCGATGCCTTTACCGACACCGCTGATAACCCCGCCTGTTACAATAATATACTTGGGAAATCCATTAGACCTCTTCATTGGTCACTTCACCTGTTCTGTCTGTAACTATGAGACGCCTCTTGGACTTGTCAATCTCAATTATCTTGACCTCTATCTCCTTGTCCTTCGGGTAATCCGCCTCAGGAGTCTCCGATGGTATTGCAATGAGCCGGCTCGGTATAATTGCCTTGAACGGCTCGTCAATATCAATGATAACTGTCTTGTCTTTTGTCTCAAAGATCTTGCCTGTCACCATGTCCCCGACATTATACTTGTCTATCGGGTCATCACCCATCTGTTTGAGTCCGAGGGAGATTCTCTTCTTTATCGGGTCAATATTGATTATCTTAGCCTCAATTTCTTCACCTTCATTGAATTCCTCTTCTGCCTCAAGGTCTGTCTTGTCCCATGATACATTGGATATATGAAGGAGTGCTTCAATACCCGGAGCTATTTCAACAAATGCCCCGAATTTGGCAACCTTCTTCACTGTGCCTTCAACAATATCGCCCTCATTGAATCTGTCCCACGGATTATCGGCAAGCTGTTTGATACCCAGTGAAATGCGCTCATTCTTCTTGTCAATACTCAGCACAATCGCCTCTACCTCATCGCCTATTTCTACAACCTCTGAGGGGTGTTTGATATGCTGTGTCCATGACATCTCGGATATGTGTATGAGACCCTCAACACCCTTTTCCAGTTCAACAAAAGCACCATAATCCTCAATGGATATGATCTTGCCCTCCTGTCTGCTGCCAATGGGGTATTTCTCTTCAATATCCTTCCACGGATAGGGTGTAAGCTGCTTGAGTCCGAGTGAGATCCTTCCTCTCTCCCTGTCTATGGATGTTACCATCACCTTGACAGTATCGCCTATTGAGACAATTTCAGAGGGGTGGAGAATCCTTCCCCAGGACATATCAGTGATATAGAGGAGTCCGTCAATACCGCGCTCTATTTCAATGAATGCACCGAATTCAGTGATATTCTTCACAACACCTTCAACAATATCGCCCTCATTGAGATTCTCAATATACTCCATCTTGCGGTCCTCTTTCTCTGATTCCAGTATAACCCTTCTTGAAACAACAATGTTCCTTCTCTTGTAATTGAGCTTGATTACCTTGAATTTCATCCTCTCGCCGATGAGAGCATCCATATCGGATACAGGCTGAAGATCAATCTGCGAACCGGGAAGGAATGCTTCAACACCCAGGAGGCTGACAATCATGCCGCCTTTGACCCTCTTCTTGATAACACCCTCAACAGGTGAACCATCCTCATTGCTCTCTTCAAGCTTGGGCCATAATTGAAGGAATCTGGCTTTCTTCAGTGATATATCGGCAAATCCCTGATTGTTCTCAAAATTCTCAATATAGACCTTAATGGTATCGCCCACTTCAATTTCATCCGGGTCAGCAACATCGGAGAGTGAAACAATACCCTCTGATTTGAGTCCCACATCAATGATGAGATCTTTATCTGTCTTCCTTACAACCCTTCCGTCAATTATCCTCTCCTCATCATCACCATCGCCTCTTTTGTCAAGCAACGGCAGGTCATAGGTGTGGAGGGATTCATTGATAAGCTCCTCCATCTTCTCATTGGAATAATCCGTCTGCACTTCAAATGTGTAGTCTTTTTTTTCTGACATAGTTAATGTCCTCCTTTTATTTATTTATCTTTTAAGTAATTTTTTACATCTTCAATGATCCAGTCCGGTGTTGAAGCTCCTGCAGCTATGCCTATTGTCTCAATCCCGTCTTCAAACCAGCTGTCTTCAATATTACCGGCTGTCTCAATATGATATGTTCTTTCCTGAATTTTCCTGCACAAATTATATAGCCGTTTTGTATTGGCGCTGTTGTAACCGCCTATTATGAGCATCATATCGGTTCTCTTTGCCAGTGACACTGCTGCCTGCTGCCTCAGTGATGTGGCATTGCATATTGTATTGTATATATGGAGTTCCTTGAAATAATCACAGAGCACATTTATCGTATTCTTGAAATCCTCGTAATTCTGTGTTGTCTGCGAGACAATGCCGACACGGTCGGAATCAATGCCTTTGATCTTCATCACATCATCCTGGCCGGCCACAACAAGAACCTTTTCTGCTATCTGCGATTTCAATGCCTTGACTTCAGGGTGATTGGGCTCACCTATGATTATAACGGGGAAACCCTCATTATTGAGATGAACAACATAATCCTGGGCTTTTCTCACAAAGGGGCATGTGGCGTCAATCAGTGTCACATCCTTCTTCTCCAGCTTGTCCAGTATGTGCTTTTCAACACCGTGCGTCCTCAGTATGACCACTCCGCTGTCAATATCATCAATTTCCTCAGGAGAATCCAGAACCTTCACACCCTTTTTCTTCATTCTTTCAACTGTCTGGGGATTATGAATAATGGGACCCAGTGTGTAAATATCCTCGTCTGAATACCGGCTTGCCACTTCCTCTATCATATTGATTGCTCTCTTCACGCCGAAACAGAAGCCTGAATGTTCTGCAGATATTATCTTATACATATTGCTTTAAATCCCCTATCTCATTCATCATTATCTGAGCCACCTTTCTCGCATTTCTTGAATTGACCCTGATTCGTGATATATCAATCAAATCCCCCATGACAACAGTCAATTGTCTCAGACCGAGGATTATCTTCCACATCGGTTCATCAGCATTATGAATGAATACAGGCAGTATGTTGACACCGCCCTTGAGTGCAATATAACCTGCCCCCGGTTTGCCCTTCATCAGCTTGCCTGTCTTATTCCTTGTTCCCTCCGGGAATATTATCAATTTGCCTTTATTGTCCAGCACATTGAAACTGCGCTTTATTGCATTGATATCCATGCCTGCCCTGTTCAATGGTATGGCATGTATTGCAGTGAGGAATTTGCCGTAGAGCTTGTGTATATTGAACAACTCCCTTTTAGCCAGTATATACACATTCTTTGAGCCGGACAATCTGCATGTGAGATATCCTATGAGAGGGGGGTCAATGAATGATATATGATTGGAAACAACTATCAGGGGCCCGTGTTTTCTGGGGAATGTTCCGATAATATTGACACGGAACAAATACGAAAAAATTAGGTCAGCTGCTTTCAGTGTCAGATTGAATATTTTCTCTGATCTTTTTTGCTTTAGAGACAACAAATTTAATCTGTTCCTCCTTGGTCATGTTTGTAGTATTAATCAGAATAGCATCATCTGCCATTCTCAAAGGTGCATATTGACGGTTTGTGTCCCGCCTGTCCCGTATCTCTATCTGCTTTCTGATTTCTTCAATAGAAATACCGGGATTATCTTTTCTGTACTCGGCAGCCCTTCTTCTTGCTCTCTCCTCAATGGAGCATTCCATAAAGAATTTCAGGGGGGCATCAGGGAAAACAACTGTCCCCATATCCCTGCCTTCAGCAACAATATCCATTGTGCTGCCTATTTTCCTCTGCATACCTGCCAGGAAAAACCGTACGGATTTTAATGTGGATATTTCGGATGCTTTCTGGGAAATCGTTTCATTCCTGATTGCATCAGACACATCTTCACTGTTTAGAAAGATCCTTCTACTATTATTAATGTTTCTAAAGGAGATGTCAATATCCTTTAGATATTTTTTTACATCATTCTCATTGAGCACTTCAATGCCCCTTCTGTGCATAAACAGTGCCGCGGCTCTGTACATTGCTCCTGTATCAAGATATATCATCCCGAGTTCTCTTGCCGATTCCCTTGCTGTAGTTGTTTTGCCTGAACCGGCAGGCCCGTCTATTGCAATGACAAATTTCATGTCCGTATTATATGAATTTCTATCTTGATTTCAAGTGCCTTGTTAATTTGAATTTTTCCGGCAGACCGATAAGGAGCACATCACTGGAGAATATCCTCGCTGTAATGCCTATCATTATGAAGAAAAAGGCAAAACAATACACTATGCCTGAAACAACAAGCATATAATTGCCGAAGAGCAGTTCCCTGAAAGCCATCATTGGATGGGAAAAGGGAATTATGAAATATATCACCTTTAATACCGGAGCCATTGTGCTGAAATCAATGAACATTGTAAGGAACATTGAAAACATTGCAGAGATTGTTATGGGGAATATCATTGTCTGAGATGTCTTGGAATCCTTTGTGAATGCGCCCAGCAGCATGCATGCCCCCAGACCGGCAAGGAGTGCTGAGAGGAAAGACAGGAGCAGCAATATCCACTGTTCAACAGTAAGCTCCATACTGAATGAGCTCATTACTGAATTGCCGGCACTGAGTGAATTTATATAATAGCGGAACCCCATAATATATATGCCTGCAAACACAATACCCACTATTGCACTGCCTATTATCTTGCCGGATATGATATAACTCCTCTTGACAGGCATTGTCAGCAGTGTCTCCAGTGTCTTGTTCTCCTTTTCAAATGCCATTGACGATATGACAGTACTGCCGGACATTATTATGAGCATCATAATAAGAACCGGCAAAGTGGACACCTGTGTGGATAATGTTGCCATAATGGTACGGGGGGACATACTCTCAAAGGTTTTCCCCTTTATTGTTGTTGTATTTATAATATTAACAGGGTCCCTCATCATATCAGGTTCAAATCCCGACCTGCTTTCTATAAGCACATCTGATATACCCCTGGCAGATGTGCTGATTGCATTTTCAAATATGCCTGTCTCAACTGAATTCATTATTCCCGCACCTTCCATAATATAATGAATCTCTATGTTCCCGCTTTTACCCTTTGATATACTCTCTGAAAAACCGTCCTCTATTATGACCCTGTGAACATCTTCATTGTTTGCATCCTGAATGTCAGTATGTTCAATAATGCTCTCCTCAAAGATTGCACTGTACTTCCCGCTGTCATTATTGATAAAGACAATCTCGGGTTTCTTCGCCATATCCTCCCCTATTGAGGAAAATGTCCTGCCGATATAACCGAACATTACAGCAATGATTATCATTGCAATGAGGGTTGATTTCTTGAAAAGCTCTCTCACCTCTTTTTTGATTATTTTAAATATCATTTGATCACCCCCGTGAACACCTCTTCAATATTGTCAGCACTGTATTTCTCTTTCAGCATGGCAGGTGACCCCTCTTCAACAATCATACCTTCATTGATCAATGCAATACGGTCACAGAGATACTCCACCTCCAGCATATTATGGGAAGAAAGCAGCACTGCATTCTCATCCGATACAGCATCAAGTATTGTATCCCTCACCTCTTTTGCATTAACTACATCCAGTCCTGATGTCGGTTCATCCAGTATTGCCAGTTTGGGCTTTATCATTAATGCCCTGGCTATAAGCAGGCGCCTTGTCATGCCCTTGGAATATTTATCCACCTTATCATCTATTCTTTTACCCAGGGATGCAATATCAATTCCCCTTGCTACCATCTCATCAGTATGCCTGTCTGTGAAAAATGAAGCAATGAATTCCAGATACTGCCTTCCTGTCAGATTCTTGTATGCACCTGCTTCTTCAGGCAGATATGAAATCATATTCCTTATTTTTCCGGGTTCATCCTTCAGGGAAACACCGAATACATCAATACTCCGCTATTGACCTGAATGAGGGTTGAAATGCAGCGCAGTGTTGTTGTCTTGCCTGCACCATTGGGGCCTATCAGACCGAACACCTCTCCGGGTTCAATCTCAAAACTGATACCCTTTACTGCCTCTGCGCCATTGTACTCCTTAACAAGACCGTCAATCGTCAATGCTTTCATCTTTATCCCCTCTGCACTGTTTACAGGTATTTATTCCGAGAACTGTATATATTCCGCAGACACCGGTTGCAGCTGTAAAGAGCAGCACTATTGCTATCAGAGCAAGTATGAATGTGAGAG
>JAWOBN010000045.1:0-4754 GCA_046484245.1 bacterium
GAAATGGGCATCATAAATCTGGAAAACAGACTTGTCAAGACTGACATGTTCCCCATAGGTATTGATTATGACAAATACGCTTCCTCTCATCAATTGCCGGAGGTCCAAAATGAGATGGACAAGATTATAAAGAGGATAGGGAGGAAGAAAATAATACTCTCTGTGGACAGGCTGGATTATACAAAAGGCATTTACAACAGGCTGCTTGCATTCCATAATTTTCTAAAGCACAACAGGGAACTCCAGGGGAAACTGACCCTTGTGCTTGTCGTAGTGCCTTCAAGGACCAATGTGGAGAGCTATGCTGAGATGAAGAGGCAGATTGACGAAATAGTCGGCAAGATAGAGGGGGAATTCGGAACACTGGACTGGATGCCCATATGGTATCTCTACAATAAACTGGAATTCAATACATTGACGGCACTGTACAATCTCGCGGATATAGGTCTCGTCACTCCGCTGAGAGACGGCATGAATCTCGTTGCCAAGGAGTATGTTGCATCAAAGCAGAAATCAACAGGTGTGCTTATTCTGAGCAGCATGGCCGGTGCTTCGCAGGAATTGGCTGAGGCGATCAGCATAAACCCCAATGATATTGATGCAATAGAATCAGCACTGAAAGAGGCATATGAGATGAAGGAGCGGGAGAAGACAGAAAAACTCATCAAGATGCAGAAGAGAATCAAAAGATACTCCATTACCAAATGGGCAGAGGATTTTATAAGAAATCTCAATGATATACACACTGTTATTGCCAGTAAGACAGTGAAGAAGCTCAATAATGATATACAGATGAAAATTGCAGAGGATTTCTCAGCATCCGGCAAATCCCTCATACTCCTGGATTATGACGGCACACTGATACCGTTTTCCAAGCAGCCGAGAAAAGCAGAACCGGACAAAGCAGTACTCAGTATCATTTCACGGCTGTCAGGTATTGACAATACAAAAGTCGTTATTATAAGCGGAAGAGACAGGCATATACTGGACAAGTGGTTCAATGGTGTCAGTGTTTCTCTTATTGCCGAGCACGGTGTATGGATCAAAGACAGCCACGGCAAGTGGCATGTGACAACAGAACCATCAGAGGACTGGAAAAGCCATGTAAAGGATATAATGGAGATATATGTTGACAGGACTCCCGGCACTTTTATAGAGGAGAAGGATTTCTCGCTTGTCTGGCATTACAGGAATGCTGATGCTCAGCTTGCTGAGGTGAGGGCTAACAGTATGAAGAATGTACTGATGCAGTTTACGGGCAATCAGGACATAGAGGTTGTAGAGGGGAGCAAGATCATAGAGGTCAAGAACCGCGGTATTGACAAAGGGTCTGCTGCATTGAAACTGATTGAATCGGAGAATTGGGATTTCATACTTGCAGCAGGCGATGACAGGACAGACGAGGATATGTTCAGTGTACTGCCTGAAGATGCCTATTCCGTGAAGGTCGGTATCAAGAGGACAAGTGCAATGTACAATGGGGCAAATCATGAGATTATAAGGGAACTGCTTGATAAAATGATAAAAGCCAAGGAGGCATAATGATAAAGGATTTTACAGAGTACAGAAACGTGGTCAGCGATGATGTTATTGCAAATGTATTCAGGAAAGCGAGGATGATATACGGCAGGCATATTGTCAATATCAATTCCACATATTTCGGGGGCGGTGTTGCTGAAATGCTGACATCACTGATACCTGCAATCAATGATGTGGGCATTGATACAGGATGGAGGATTCTCTACGGCACACCGGATTTCTTCGGTGTGACAAAGAAATTCCACAATGCACTGCAGGGTGAGGAATTGCATATGACGGATATCAAGAAGAGTATATACACAAAGGGCAATGAGTATTTCTCACACTATACGCATCTGTATCATGATGCAGTCATAATACATGATCCCCAGCCCCTTCCTCTTATCAATTATTACAAGAAGGATCAGCCGTGGATATGGAGATGCCATATTGACCTGTCCAATCCCAATGAAGAGTTATGGGGATATCTCAAGGAATTCCTGATAAGATATGATATGATGATTGTCTCGCATGAAGACTACAAGAGACCGGACCTGCCCATAGAGCAGAAGATCATTCATCCTGCAATAAACCCCCTATCATCCAAGAATAAGGACCTCACTGATGAGGATATAGAGAAGTATCTGGAGAAATTCAATATACCCACGGACAAACCCCTCATCACACAGGTGTCCAGATTTGATAAATGGAAAGATCCCCTCGGTGTTGTTGAAATATTCAAAGAGGTGAAAAAGGAGGTGGACTGCCGTCTGGTCCTCTGCGGCAGCATGGCAACTGATGATCCTGAAGGCAAGGAGATATATGACAAGGTCCGGGATGCAACACGGGAACTCTCTGATAATGGTGATGTCATACTTATCACAGCTGAACACAATATCCTCGTCAATATACTGCAGAGGGCATCCAGTGTTGTGATACAGAAATCACTGCGGGAAGGATTCGGGCTTGTTGTCACTGAGGCATTGTGGAAGGAAACACCTGTGGTCGGTTCCCGTGTCGGCGGCATACCGCTGCAGATCATTGACGGTGAAACAGGTTATCTCCTTGAACCGCATGATATTGAAGGTATGGCTGAGAAGGTTGTGTATCTGCTTCAGAATGAGGATAAAAGGAAAGAAATGGGGAAAAAAGGCAGAGAGCATGTGAAGAAGAATTTCCTCATAACAAGGCTTGTTGAGGATTATATTGATCTGATAAATGAGGTTTCGGGGAGAAGACGGAGCAAATAAGAAAGAATTATGAAATCAGTCGGGATACTGTTACTGTTTTGCGCAGGGATATTTACAGGTATATGCGGTATGATAATAAGTCCCTCATTGGAATTCAAGGGCAATGTCAGCAGTATCAATCCTGCAGGCGAGTTTCCGGCTGATTACATCTCATTATCATCATCTGATCTCTGGACAATGCCTGAACTATATATACACAAAGCAGAGTACAGATTCAAGAGATATTCTCACAGTGGGGGAGGTCTTGTTGTCTATAATACCAATGATCTGCTCACCAGGATTACATTCGCGCCATTTTACAGTTATGATTTCGGCAGATTATCAGCAGGTATAATGCCCTCACTGCATTATGCCTATTACTCTGACGGGCATACAGATGTCACTGCAGGCATTCTTGCGGGAAGCAGGCTCAGCCGGGATATGTATTATTCAGAGATTATGCTCGGGTATAAGGACAGATACAGAGGATATATGGAGACAGGACTTGAGACAGATGATTACAGTGTGTATATCACCGGTTCACTGGATAATGATTTCACCTATGGAGCCGGAATTGATTTCCGCATCAATCATTATCTCAATACACGGTTTTCCATAGACAGCCAGAAACGCATTGAAGCAGGAGCAGGCATCACCATACTGCCCTTCTATGTATCTTACGCATATATTGAATCAGCTGAACTGGGCATGAGTCATTCAGTGACATTCAGATACTATTTCCCTGCAGATAAAATACATGCTGTTGAAATTGATGTGCCTGATGAACCGGTGCTGCCTGACATTGACATAGACAAGCCGATACCTTTTAATATCAATACTGCGGATGTCGGTGAACTGATGCGTATTCCGGGTATAGGAAGAAAAACAGCAATGGAGATATATGAAAAGCGCATTTTAACAGGCGGATTTGATAATTATCAGCAGATTGATTCAATAAGCGGAATCGGGGATAAGACACTCAGAATAATCAAGGAATACACTTATATCATGGAGTAAAGATGGAGAAAAAAATTGACAGTGAGAGTATCTACAATGGCAGAATCATCAATGTGAGAAAAGACACTGTGGAGACCCCCGGCGGTATGAGAACAGTGAGGGAGATTGTCTCGCACAGGGGGGCTGTTGCCATGCTGGCCTATGAGGAGAAGACGGACAGCATTTATCTGGTGAGGCAATTCAGATATGCTGTCAATGATTATGTGACAGAAGTCCCTGCAGGGACACTGGAGGAGGGGGAAGAACCCCGTGAATGCGCTTTGAGGGAATTACGCGAGGAGACAGGCATTATTGCATCAACAGTAGAGCAAATGGCAAAGCTCATGCCTTCACCGGGCTACAGTGATGAAGTGATCTACCTCTATCTCTGTTCGGATTTCAAGTATTCAAGGCAATCTGCTGATGATGATGAGAATATTGAGATAATAAAGATAAGTCCTTCTTCAATGGAGAAGATGATAATGGAGGGGACTATCAGGGATGCTAAAACCATAACAGCATTTTTATTATGGGCAAGATATTTTTCACAGGCCTGCTGATAATATTTCTGTCAATATGCATATACGGGAGTGATGATGAGATAATTGATGACAATTACAATCCTGCCGGTGATTCCCTGACAAGCATTATAGATGATTACAGGCATATTCTCACTGATGATGTCATTGACACACTGGTTGATATGAAGAGAAGGGGTGAAATAGTAAGTGTGCTGAAGCTTGAACATCTTACAGGCAATGGATATCTGGCCCGCATAATTCATGCATCCATGTTCAGGGAGGAGTCCGGTTTCAATGCAAAGGGCGTTATATACACGGACAGCCTTGATTTTGAAGAGAGTGCTGTCATATTGAGACTCAATGCTCAGCGCAGTATTTTTTACAGCGGCATTCTCATGGAGAAGGATGCGGGAGAGAGAAATTATCTTGATAATCTGAAACTGGCTATTGACCTGTCAGGCAGATTGACTGCAGGTAATTACAGGATAAG
>JAWOBN010000071.1:0-7809 GCA_046484245.1 bacterium
GGATTCAAATCTTTGGGCATTGTTATTGACAAAGGATTTTACAAAATCTGTCTTGCCTGAACCTGTCTGACCCGTGACAATGATTATACCGGGAAACTTATTGTCATTTAAGGGTTCAAGATAGTGCTCAAGCTGCTCTGTTTCCTTGTCCCTTCCCACAATATCCTTCCCGTGGCTTTGATACACCACACTGCCCGGACTGTAGGTTTCTATTCTGGAGGATTTCCCCTTTACACTGATTGCGCCTGTAAAATCAAATTTACGGAATGCTGCTGCTGACTTCATCACCTCATTGCTGCACAGTACATGTCCCCATTTTGATGCAGTCATCAGGCGTGCAGCAAGATTAACAGTATCACCCAGGACAGTATAGGTTGCTCTCCTGCTTCCCATGAATCCGGCATAAACAGTGCCCTTGGTCATTCCTGCGCGCACTTTACCTGAATAGGTCTTGAAGACCTCATCAATGAACATCAATGCTCTTTCCGTATTATTGACAAAGGATACAGGAGCACCGAAGACAATGAGCATCTTGCTTCCCTTGTCTCCAAATTCCAGGGAATTGAAATACCCGCCTGTTCTGTCTGCTATATTTCTGATATTATCAGTAAAAACATCCAGTTCACTGAATGATCTTATGCCCCGGAAATTAATGAAAATATTGACAGTATCCCTGAACTCATTGTCGCTTTCCATTATTACCGGATTGAATTTCCCGAAATCTTCCTGATTACTGCAGTAATTGAGTGCAATATCACTGTTACTGCCACTCTCATTGTCCGGCATATGAAGTGTGAAGAACTCTCCCCTCTCTTTGAAATGAAAATCATTTTGCTTTAATACAGCTTTCAGGTCTTTATCAATGATTATATCCCCGGGACTGCACTGGTCCTGGCATGAAACAGAATTCTCAATCGCCCTGCCCCTGAAAAAATATGTATAGCGTTTTCTTTCACCGAGTATGCCCCACGAGACATTCCCGTATGAAAGACCGATCTTTATATCAAGGTCAAAATGATAATCACCGTCACTGATAATCCCCTCATCCTCAAAAAGCTGATTTATAGAAACTGCGGAGAGTAATGCTTCATCGGGATTATCCCTGAATACAGCAGTGAAAGCATCACCTGCAAATGATGATATGAATCCCCCCCGCGCATATATCCTGCCTGTGATCTTTTCAAACAGTGCATTGAGTCCGTCTGACAGTATCTCAGCGCCGTACTTGCCCTCCTTCATCAGTGACTCTGTCATGGATGTGAAACCGCTGATATCCGCAAACATCACAGTGCCGAAGAATCTGCCTTTTTGTTCATTCCTTCTGCTGCAGATAAATTGAGGAACAAGATTGACCTTTCTTTTCAAATAACCTCCAATTCCATTATATATTAATTTATAAGTTTATAATTTGCAACAGGAATATTGATATTCTTATAGGGGCGGAATTTATTATATTTTCATATTGACACAGTTTTAACAGAACATATAATAACAAAACATTATAGCGGTAAAATTAACTTAATCAGGAGGATTCATGAGCGGATACGGAAAACAGGTCTTTGAGGACCTAAAAAAGAGATATCCCTGGGAAACGGAATTTCTGCAGGCCGCAGATGAGGTGCTTTCATCATTGGAACTGATACTGGAGCAGGAGCCTCAGTACAGGGAAGCAGGTATTCTGGAGAGAATAGTGGAACCGGAAAGAGTCATTATGTTCAGGGTGCCCTGGGCTGATGATCAGGGCAAAATTCAGGTAAACAGAGCATACAGAGTGGAATTCAACAGTGCAATAGGCCCTTATAAGGGCGGGCTGAGATTCCATCCCTCAGTAAACCTCGGTATTCTCAAATTCCTCGGATTTGAACAGATATTCAAGAACTCCCTTACAGGTCTCCCCATGGGCGGCGGTAAAGGCGGCAGTGATTTTGATCCGAAAGGAAAATCCGACAATGAAGTGATGCATTTCTGTCAGTCATTCATGACAGAACTATTCCGTCACATAGGTCCAAACACAGATGTTCCTGCAGGTGACATTGGTGTCGGCGGCAGGGAAATAGGATATATGTTCGGACAGTACAAGAGACTGAAGAATGAATTCACTGGTGTGCTTACAGGCAAGGGCCGCAATTGGGGCGGTTCACTGATAAGGCCGGAGGCAACAGGATACGGAGCAACATACTTTGCAGAAGAGATGCTCAAGACAAAGGGTGATTCCTTTGAAGGCAAGACAGTTGCTGTTTCAGGTTCAGGCAATGTTGCACAGTTTGCAACAGAGAAGATCACTGAACTGGGCGGCAAGGTTGTCACACTCTCCGATTCATCAGGTTCTATTTATGACAAAGACGGCATAGACAAAGAGAAATGGGAATTTGTCATGGAACTGAAGAATGTAAAGAGAGGCAGGATCAAGGAATACGCAGACAAATTCGGATGCGAATATGCTGAAGGCAGAAGACCCTGGGAACTCGGTGAATTTGATGTTGCAATGCCCTGTGCTACTCAGAATGAACTCAATAAGCAGGAAGCTGAAACACTTATCAAGAACGGCTGCAAATGCGTATCAGAAGGCGCCAATATGCCCACAGAACCGGATGCAGTTGAGGTATTCCTCAATAGTGATGTGCTCTTTGCTCCCGGCAAAGCAGCCAATGCAGGCGGCGTAGCCACATCAGGTCTTGAGATGTCACAGAATTCACTGCGTCTATCATGGACCAGAGAGGAAGTTGACCAGAAACTACATCAGATAATGATCAATATTCACGCATCTGCCTATCAGGCAGCAGAAGAAGTCGGCAAGCCGGGCAATTATGTCATAGGAGCAAATATTGCCGGATTCAAGAAGATTGCTGATTCAATGATTGATCAGGGCGCTGTGTAATTTTTCTTACAGAGCAAATAAAAAAGGCGGCTTTAAGCCGCCTTTTTTTATGCCTTTTTTCCAATTATTCTATTCAAGAATAATATATACCATATCAGTGATGTATTTGTTGAAAGCCCTGTCAATATCCTCAACTGTGAGTTTTGATATGCTCTCTGCAAAATTCATTGAATACTCCGGATCACTGTATAGCAGGTAATCCAGACCGCTCATCAATGACTTATCCATGGATTTCTCATTCCGGATATAGAAAGATGTAATGAAGAGATTTCTTATATTGTCAATCTCCTCCTCTGTCACGCCGTCTTCTTTTGCTCTGTCAAATTCCTCAAGGGTGAGTGATATGGCGGAATCAGGATAATCAGTGCTGACATAGAAATAACCGTAATTGGTCTTCCTGTTGCTGACACCGGCATATGCCACATAAGTAAGCCCGTGCTTGGTCCTGAGTAATTCATAGACCTTTCTTGACAGTATTGAGAAACCTATGCGCAATGCAGGATACTCATCACTCTTTACTGATGCAACAGGGAATTTGCCTGCCACATAACTCGTCATCAAGCCCTCTTTATCAACAGTAAATCTTCCCCTTTCATGTTCATCAAAAGGCGGAGGTGTCAGTCTGCTTTTATCCTTGGGGCTCTTCAAATCCTTCAATGACTCCTTGATAAGAGGCATCATCTTCTCCGGTTCAATGCCGGAGACAACAGATACAATCACCCTGTTGTTATGCAGAAGATAATCAAGATGCTCCTTCAGGTCACCGGCAGTTATACCGGAAACTGACTCTTCAAATCCGTCCGGTTTTGATGCATAGGGGTGTTCTCCGTAAAAACGCTTATTGAGTTCATCCCATATCACCTCATCGGGCTGTTCCATGCTTGACCTTATATCAGAGAGCATCTTCTCGCGGACAATGGACATTGACTGTTCTTCAAATGACGGATTCTTGACAATATCCAATGCTATTTCAAATGTTGCCGGGAAATATTTATTGATGGATGAGAATGCGAGGTATGAATAGTCATGGGAAGCAAGATTGTCCGAATGGATGCCGTAATTGTCCATCAGTGTATTGAGTGAATCCAGGGGGTATTTCTGTGAACCCCTGAGAATCATATTCATCAGGAATTTCTCAATGCCCGCTTTATCCTCATTGTAATTGAGACAACCGCCGTCAAAATAAAAACTCACTGCACTGATATTGTATGAGGGGTCATACTCATATATAACATCTATGCCATTATCCATTTTCATTACATCTATTTCCCCTGCAAGTAATGCAGGTATTATCATCAATGCCAATAAGCAAATTGCTGTTAAATGTCTCATCTCTCACACTCCTTCCAGGAATTATCAAAATATTTATCAGCAGCTTCCTCATTTACCAGTACTCCCGTTACCTTGTGTTTATTGTGAAGATACTGTTTTACTGCCCGGGAAATACTCTCTGCATCCACTGCATTTATCTTGTCAGGGTATGACATGAAATAATCCATGCCTGTTATTGCCCACCAGAATCCGATATCCAGTGCAAAATCCCTTGATGACTGCATGCCGTATAGGAAATTGATTCTGTTTCTCTCCTTTGCAAGCTGTATCATATCATCGGAGAAATAATCAGGGGATGTCATCTTGTCAATCTCCTCAAGTATTATCTCTCTCACTTTGATGACATTTTCAGGCATCAGTGTTGAATAGAATGTGAATGTAGCACCATCCTGCTGGGTGAAATATCCTGCATAAAAGTCATAGGCAAGACCTGATTCAATAAGTTTTTCTCTCAGCGGGAACGACTTCATCCTGAACATCTCAGTAAGCAGGTCCAGTGGATAGGTATGCTCCGGATACTCATCCACATCCGGTCCCCTGTACTCCATTCTCATTTTACTGACACCAACATCAGCTGTTATCAGTATATTCTTGTCATCTGTGAGGGCTGCATGCTCCGGATAATCCCTGTCAGGCATCTCGCCCTCTTCCCAGGAGGCATAATATGTTTCAGCCCATTTTTGGGTTTTATCAAGGTCAATATCACCTGCTATTATCAATGCGCAATTCCCGGGTGTATAGAACTCATTCTTTATTTCTATCATCTGTTCTCTGGTGGCACCGAGTATAACATCCTTCTCGCCGATTGCATTCTTTCTGTAGAAGTAATCGGAGAACATCGCCCTCTCTGTCTCCTGATAGAATATATAGTCCGGCTGTGAGAAATCCCTTTTGAATTCATTCATCACAACCATCTTCTCCTTCTTCAGTTCTGTTGTATCAAAGAGCGGTTTTCTTATTGCATAGGACATGAATTCCATGCCCTCTTCAATATTCTTTGAGGGCACTGTGAAGAAATATCTCACAGTTTCATTGCTTGTCATGCCATTGTAGATAATCCCCAGTTCCCTTATCCGTTTCTGATACTCTTCCTGTGTGCGCCATCTCTCATTACCCTTGAAGAACATATGTTCATAGAGGTGAGAGAGCCCGCAGTTTTCCGGTGTCTGTGTGTATGCACCGTTTCTGGCTGCTATCTCAATGGTTGCTATGGGCTGTTTGTCTGATTTGACCATTATCACATCAAGTCCATTGTCCAGCACAATGTGTCTGTAGGGTTTATTGAAAAGGGTTTCCGGACCGGTTGTACTCTTCACCGCAGTTGTTCCCCCTGTCTTTGCACAGGAGGTAAAAGCGAGCAGCAGTATTGCAATGAATCCCGGTATAATTAATCTCTTCATATCTCTTCTCCTTTTATATAATTAATTGATTCAGATCGTTAACAATAAGCACCATATAATTATAATAATTTAAATGATTTATGCAAGTTTTAAAAAAAGTCAATGGCCAAAATACAGTTACAGGTTCCAGGTTTGCAAGTTACAAGGATAAATTGTAGAGGCGGTTCGTGAACCGCCCGGAAAGATGATAGTGAGAAATGGGAGATAAAATGAATAAGAATACATCCATTATAATGAGAACATTAATTCCTTTTCTTCTAATTCACTCTTGGTTAAATAAATTATATCAAATGGTTTATTAAACTGCTCCACTAGTCTTCTATGTAATCCTCTGGTCATTTTTGATCTTTCAAATATTGTCTTGTTTTCAAAATTTTCCGATAAGATTATTATATCAATATCATTTGCATCATCTATGCTTTTTTCTTTTGATGAACCAAACAATATTACATCATTTATCCCAATCCCTTTTGTTTCAAGATACACACTTATAGTAGATTTAATCTGTTCTAACTGGTCTTTATGCAATTGATTACCTCTTCTGTTTTTTTCATTATTGTTTTTGTTCTTTCTTTATCGTATTCCTTCATCATTTTTGTTAAATCAGAGGGATATCTGGTCAAAATACTTATATCATTTAATTCTTCAAGAAAAGATTCATTTTGTTGAGAGATCTCAATGTCCATTCTTGAAAGCAAGAAGATTAAATCATGAGTTTTGGGAGAATACGTTTGGTTGAGTTCTGAATATTTTCCTTTTAGATATTTTTCTATTGATAAATGACACATGAAGACTGCATAAATATATCGTCCTGTTTTAAACATTGCATCAGCTGTTTTGATGTCATATTCAGCCTGTTTGAACCATTCTTCTTTTATCTCATTAAATTTATTACTCATACTTTAATTATATTATCCACTTGCTATAAGTCAATGATTAAAATTAATTGCACTATCTATTATCCTGCAGTTCGGACTGAGGAAAAAAGTCAATGGTGGATGGTGAATGGTTGATGGTGACCTTCAGTTACAAGTTCCAGGTTTGCAAGTTTCAAGGATTTATTGTAGGGGAGGCGTCAATGACCCTCCCTATACGAGAACGAGTAGAACGTGTAGAGCGTGTAGGAAAATAGTTACAAGTTACAAGTTTTCAAGTTTCAAGGATTTATTGTAGGGGAGGCGTCAATGACCCTCCCTATACGAGATCGTGTAGAACGTGTAGTAATTTAGTGGCTTGTTGCTGGTGGCTGGTGAAAGTGATGAGAGTCCATGAAAGAGCGTACAACGGAATATCATAATGCGTTATGCGTTTTTATTGAATTCAAGATATGGAACTTGAAACAATTTTCTACTCAGTTTCTTATTTCAATATCGTTATCTTTTGGGTATGGAGGGTGTCTGGGGTTTTGAGATGGATGAAGTATATACCGGGATTGAGATCTGGACTTACTATGTGATTGCCTTTGGGATACTGCTTTGTTATTATGTTTCTGCCTATAAGGTCATATATGACGAGGGTGGATTGTGAAGGTAAAGCAAGGTCAATGGTGGAAAGTTGATAGTTGAAAGTCAGGTCAATAGTGGATGGTTTGTGGTCAATGGTCGGATAACTGCTTATACCCGTTGGGCTGAATGAGCCTGTGATTACCCTGCTGTTTGTTATGTATGAGTAGTTTCTCTCATCCATTATCGCTGAATCAGGGTTTATCGTATCTCCTACTGCTACTGTAGGGATTATACTGTCTGTTGACAGCCATATAGATACAACGGTATTGTTGTCTGTATAGTTTATCCTATCTATACTGCCTGTTCCGTCATACCATGTGTGTCCGTTTGAAAGCGGCAGTATGCTGTCAAGGTGTGAAGGCGATATGGTGTGTGTATCAACCGGATAGTTGAAGTAGAGTATTACGCAGTCATCATAATCAATGCCTGTCTGTGCATTCCTGTTATCTTTTGCTACTGCACTGTCAAGTACAAGGGATACTCCTGTGCCTGCTTGTATCTCCATTGTATCAAGTGTATTATACTGGTCATTGGAGTAAATAAGCAGTGTATCTGTTATATACCGTGCACTGTCTGAATAGACACTCAGTTCAAATGCCAGGGAGTCATAAGATGGTATTGTGCAGGGATAGGTTATACTGCTCAGTGTTAGTTCATTACTGTTTACAAGATTCATTGAGTCTATGACAACAGG
>JAWOBN010000082.1:0-5554 GCA_046484245.1 bacterium
ACTGCCTGAGCGGTCCTGTATGATAATGCCTACAATACCTAATCTTGTTTCCATAATGCTCCTGACTGAAATAGGGGTTTGGGGGGGTATGCTCCCGGGACTGAGGCAAAGCCCTTGTCCTTGGATTTGTGCAGACCCTCGGGTTGGGAAACCCCTTACCTCAGGTTTGTTAAATTTTTCACAATCTATTAATCAAAGTATAATTGTCCGGTATTTTTTGTCAAGTGGAAACGTTATTCCTCAAAAATAAAGTACATGAAAGACATATGTTTCCTCATAAAAGATATGAGGCGCAGGCACTTCTCAGAAAGCACCTTTGCCAACCCGTGCATATCCGATAATTCGGTGCTGATGAGAATGTGTGAGCCTCACAGTCATTACATCAATCGCTATGTTCAATACTTTTTTATCCGGGAAACAAATATTACATAATAATTATATTCAGTGACTTTTTCTTATGAGGAAAGACGGGGAAACTATTGTTTAATTGATTTCAGCCACCTGTGGATATCCCTGAACACACTCCCCCTGATTGTCTCATGGAATGGCTCATGCCTGCAGTTTTCATATATTTTGAGTTTTACATTACTGTATCCGGCCTCCCTGAATCTGCTTGAAATGATCTCCGGTCCTCTGCCGAAATCACTTACAGGGTCCTGCCTGCCGCCAATAAAGAACAGTTCCGCGTCCCTGTTGAGTGGTGACAGTTTCACCCTGCTCAGTTTAATGACGGATTTTATCATGTCATAGTAGAATTTGGAGCATGGGGCAAATCCGCACAGAGGGTCATCTGCATATTTTCTCACTTCACTGCTGTCTGATGAGAGCCAGTCATAGAATGTTGCAGGATTTTCAAAATAACTGTTGTACTTGCCGAAATTGACTTTCCAGAGTATTTTACTTTCTTTTCTGTCACCAATTCTGATACGCTCCAATCCGGCAAGTGCAAGGCCTGCAATCTCAAAAACCGAATAAACAGATGGTGTGCCTGATATAAGAGCCCCGTCTATGCTCAGTCCGCTGTTCATTATTATGTCCCTCACAAGCAGTGAACCCATGGAGTGCCCCGCAATGATCAATGGTTTTCGGGGATTATTCTTTTTCAGTTGTTCGGCAATAAACTCAATATCCCTGAGCACTTTATCCCTGTCCATAATGCCCAGAGTATTGGTCTTCTCACCTGTTATTCCAAATCCCCTCAGATCAAATGCAAATACATGACTGCCCCTGTCTGCCATAAAGGAAGCAAATTCACTGTACCGCAGGGAATGCTCCACCATACCGTGAACAATCAGTACAATGGAATTTACTGAACTGCCGGGAGCCCACTCTCTGAAGAATATCCTGTAATTGTCAAATGAAGGAAATGTACCTGTCTGCATACACTGATTATATTATTAAAAGCATATCAAATCAACAGTATGATATATCTTATTTATATAATTAATCTTTAACACTTGACATAAGTTTAATATTGGTTTACATTAATTTTTATAACTAATTCTATAGAGGAGGAACCATGAAAAAGACAAAACTTTTAATAACAGTACTGGCAATTATACTGCTTTCCGGCATCGTATTTGCTTCAGAGGGCACACCGGAGGATATTGGTCTTAAGCCGAGCCCTGCTCATCTCAAATGGGGAGACCGTGATACAGAGGTTTATACCGGCGATCTCAATGGTGCATCCATTGCAACTGATTTCAGTACAAATAATTTGTATACTGTTGTCAATGCAAATGTTAATCAGGATTCGCTTATATTATTGAAGTCGGAAAATAAGGGGGAAGACTGGTCTGTATTAAATGTCAGACCGATTAATGATATATACAATGTCTTTAATCCTCAGATTATTGTCACAGATGCAGGACGCATTGCAATATTTGCAAGATATGAAATCATAAGTACAAGTGAACCGCGCCTTTATGTCTATGAAATGGAGGATTCATCAGGCACGATAATCAATGAGAATTGGGAACAGATTGATGATCCCGATTATGTCGACTCCATTTATTCATATGATGTGGATTATGCAGACGGCTACTATTATGTGACTTATCTGGGAGTAGACACCTCAAATGCATTTCCAGACAGCAACTATGTAATGGCTCTCACATGTCATGAAGATAGTTCTTCTTGGCCTGCAGGTCAAGATATCTTCTGGAACCCTCAGTCAATGGAAGCCCCGGCTGTCGGGGCAGGTGCAAATGGTAATGTCTATGTTGCCTTTATTGAAGAAAGGATTGCTTCTGAAAATCAGATAAGGGTCAGGAAATCTTATGATTATGGAGCTACTTGGGAGGGTTCACAGCAGGTATCCAATGTAACATCAACAACGGAGATCAGCAATCTGGATGTGGATGCAAGTCATAGTTCTTCATATCAGAATGTCTGGTTTACAGTTCAATATGACAATGCTTCTACATTCGGGTATTATTATTCCGATGATTCCTGTGCAACAACGCAGTACGGCGGTGTTATTGATCCTGCATTATCCGGATGGACATCATCAAGGGGGACGATTGATGTTCATCCCATAAGCGGTTATGCTACCGTTGCATTCAAATATGATTCATCAACGTCTCATGATGTCTATTTCTCATGGGCACGGAACAGTGATCCTAATAACTTCTATGCACCTGAGAAGATCAACCAGTATGATGCAACCAACATATTCAGGCCGCAAGCCGCCAGTGTTCCCACTTATTCCGCTGTTATCTATGCAGGCTGGGGACCCCAGAATCTATATTTTGATTATTACGGAAGTACCCTGGGAATTGATTCTGACAATGATAATGTGAATGCAACCGGCTTCATCATGCCAGCAAGAACAGTATTCTCTGATAACATTGAATTCTCACTTATGCTGAATACTTCGTCTTCAGTTGACATTGCTCTCTTTGACTGTTCAGGCAGAAAAGTGCTGAGCAGGACCAAACACTTGAGTGAAGGCAGCAGTACTGTCAACATAAGAACATCAGAATTGCCTTCAGGGATTTATCTCTACAGGGCTGTTTCCGGTGAAAAATCAGCGAACGGAAGATTAATAAAATTAAAATAAATTATTTATCACCGATGCAGTAAATGTAGCCATTTCTGCATCCTATGTAAATTCTGTTACCCAATACTGCGGGGGTGGATTCAATGCCGCCCCCCAGGTTTATTGAGGATAATTCCTCAATCTCCGTTCCATTGATTTCAAATATTCTGATTCTGCAGTCATATCCGCCTGCAATGAGATGCTCTCCTGCAAACACGGGAGTGGATATGGAACCTCCTATGTATTTCTTATAGACAAGTTCCGGTGTCGGATAATAAGTCAGGGAATCAAATCCAAGAACAGTGCTGTCCGGGACTGTTCTGTTCAATGCAACCACATAGAGATAACCGTCAACAGACATGAATGCGCAGAGATGGTTTTCCCGGGGTCCTCTTTCATATATAGCAGGACTGCCTATTACTCCGCCTTCCCATCCCGGTACAATACTGCTGCGCGTGGGGAAATACCATTTTACGGATTTTTCTTCTTCCATCTTCGGGTCCAGTTTGATTACACCGCCCGGGCCGGCTATATACTGCTTTTCAATGGGACAGACAAGTTTCTTATTACCGGTAATTACAGGTGAACCGTCCATATCAGAGCCTGTCTTGAAATCAAATACCTTTTTACCTGTATTAATATCAATGCCGTAAATGTGACCCGACCCGCTTGTTATGTAGATTGTTGAATCCATGTATGCAGGGGATGATTCTGTAACCAGATTCCACTGATGGGCTGAAATGTCCTCATTGTCATATAACCGGACTCTGTAATCAATGACAGGCTGTCTGATCCCGTCTCTTAACTCTGTCTTGAGCGGATTGATCTTATAGAGATACCCGTTTTCAGCACCAAGATATATCCTGTTATTTATTATAAGAGGTGTGCCGTCAATATCGCGTGAGTATGAATCAGTGAGGGGTATATTCATCCTCCATATCTCCTTTCCGCCGGCTGAAATTGCCCTGAATGAGGGAACAATGCGTGCAGTGAACTGTCTGCCGAAGCCCCTCCGTGAACCCTGCAGTATAATAATTGAATCATCAATTGCCATCAATGCAGCAGTGCCCTTTATCACATCACCGAAATCATATTGCCATATCTCCCTGCCGTCTTTTATATTAACCTTGCGAAGATTATGGTCATATGCTCCAATTATCATGTATGTGTCAGCATTCTCTCTGTAAAAGACGGGCTGCCCTGTCCATCCTGTGCCGAACCACTGTGTTGTATCCTTCCACACAGTTGTCTTGCCTCCACCGACATACAGTTTCCAGATGATCTGAGGATTATGGGGTGCAGGTCCCTCAGAAGCATTATTTCTCAGGTAATTTCCGAGATATGTGCCCAGCAGTATCTCCGTACTGTCACTGCACGCAATATCACCATAAATGCCTAATAGTAGAGTAATAGCAATCAGTGTCCTAAAAATATGTCTCATTGGAGAAATTGCCTCTTTATCCTGTACAGTATCTCATAAAGGCGCCTTGCTGTAAGTACTGCCCGTGCCCTTATCCTGCCTGCAAAACCTGAATCACGCTTTACTGCATACATCAGTGAATGAGCCCTGCCCAGAACAGTAAAATCACTGTCAGCAGCTATCTCCTCTATAAATGCCCTGACTGGACCATCCCAGAATATTGTATCATGAAGCAATATATATCCATTGTCTGCGAGATGGGATTTCCACACCTCTGTGTCCCTCTTCACATCCTCATATTTATGTGAGCCGTCTATGAATATTATTGAAGCCTTGTCTGAATATTTACTGCCTGCTTCAATAGAATCAGATACAACAACATCAACATTATCCTCAATACCGAATCTCTTGAGTGTCTGTCTGAAATCAGGCAGTGTATTGACAGGTCCCGCTTTCCTGTGCTCATCAGAACCCCTGTGTGTGTCAATAGCAATAACCTTCCTGTCCTCAGGCAGATCCGATGCAAGGAAAATCGTTGAACGGCCCTTATAAGAGCCTATCTCAATAATATCACCATCAGGCAATTCACCCTTGGATAATTTATAGAGGATCTTTGCCTCACTCTTGGAGAGCCACCCCTCCACCCATCTGCTCTTTTTCCACAATTCATTAAATCTCTTCATAACCCGTATTATATCCCAATCCCACTATAAATCAACCTACCCAATCGCGTCCAACTCCCAGGGACGGTGGTTGCAATTTAAGCAATTTTATCCTTTCTGTATCATCCTGCCAATTGTTGTCGGATGAAAACCTATCTCTTTGGCTATATCCGATTGATTGTATCCCTGTTTGAGAAGCGTTATGATTATCTGACTTAATTTCTGTTTTTCTTCTTTACTTCTATGTTTATGAAACACCTTCCTATCCAAACCATTGGCATTTAACAGTGAATCTACTATTTGTTTCAGTGTTTTGGTGCGTCTCTCCTTTTTCCTGCTCTTCTCTCTGCCGGGCTTGCGCTTGAGCAGTTTATTGTATTCCTCTTTGGTGCCTATTACGCCTTTGTATGTCTCAAACTCCCTGTCCGTTAT
>JAWOBN010000089.1:0-5667 GCA_046484245.1 bacterium
TATGGTTAGTATTATTTTACAGGAAAAGGCGGGGGAAGGCAAGAGAATAATGAGCAGGGAGAAGTAAGAGACACGAGACACGAGACACGGGACACGAGTCTTCCGGCCGGAGCCGGGTTAATGGTCTATGAGATAAGCAAGCCAAACAACGTGTGACACGTGTGATTCGTGTGATACGTGTGACACGATAAGAAAGAATAATTGTAGGGGCGGCCCCAGAACCGCCCGGAAAGAATGTGGGCGGGTAAGGAGATTGCTTCGCAGATGATTGGCAAGCAAGAAAAACTCGCAAAGACACATCCGGGGCTGGGAGTTGCATTACTACTCGTTCTACACGCTCTATACGTTCTATACGTTCTCAGTAACGCATGACGATATTTGTAGGGGTTCAACAATTTGAATCCAAATACAAGATTTATCAATAAAAAATTCCCTTCCTATTAGGGGACATTGAGATCTAACAAGATGGATTAGGAAGTTTTAATTATTTTATCAAATTTCTTTCAATAATATTCGTCATAGGTTTGTAATCTTTCTCTATAACGCCTTTTTCAGAAGCACTCATATACTCTTTTCTAAATTCTTCGCTGAAATTGATATTACTCCATATTGTTTGATACTCATGTTGTACCGCTAATTGATCCAGTAAAAATCTTATTGTTCTACCATTACCGTCCCTATATGGATGAATAGCATTGAATTCTACTGAGATAACAGATAATTTATACGCTAATTCATGTTTGTTATGATTATGTGATTGTATTTCCCTAAGGAAATTTTCCCATTCTCTCATCAGTTTTGGGATATACTGACAATTTGCAAATCTCGTATTCCCTTTTTCAAGATCAACATTTCTGTACTTGCCGGCCCATGTATATATTTTACCGAATATTTCTTCATGAATATTATCTAAATATTTTGCAGTATACTGTTTTGGAAATTCAGTGAGGAATAATTTATAGACCCTATCCATTGATTCTTTTTCAATTTCTTCAAGCAGTTCAGTGTCTTTTATATTTAATTTGTTTTGGGGAATATTTGTACCGGGATAGAAGAAATTATCATGAGCATTATATCTTGTCATGATTCATTATATAATTCTTTGATTATTTTCCTGGCTTTGTTTCTTACGGATTTTGACGGTCTTCTATATCCCTCAATTCTGGATGAATTCAAGGATGATTTCTTGGCATGTTTATGCCATTTATCTGATGATTTCGGGCTTATTTTTCTTGTTTTCTTCATATTATAATTATATCCGATGAGTATGTTTTGTCAATGGAAGACCGGGCTTCGCCCGAGTTGATAGTTAGTAGTGAATGGTTAATGGTTTTGTGAATAGCGGGCCAAGAATGATAGTGGCTGGTGGCTTGTTGCTGGTAAAGACAGTTCCAAGTTTCAAGTTCCAGGTTACAAGGAAGACCGTGCGATTAGCGCGCTTGGTGCGATTCGTGCGAATTCGTAAATGTGAAGAGTATGCCAAGAGAGATTGGATAACGGAAAACGTACAACGACACTTTCGTGTGACGCGTGTGATACGTGTGACTCGATAAAAAAGAATAATTGTAGGGGCGGCCCCAGAACCGCCCGGAAAGAATGTGGGCGGGTAAGGAGATTGCTTTGTCGCTTCGCTCCGCGCAATGACATGAATGAAGATAAAAGAAATCGGGAACAAGTTCCCTCACGTACAACGGAAAACGTACAAAGTACAACGACGGAAAGAGAATGAGTAGCAGTAAGGAGATTCCTTCACTTCGTTCGGAATGGCATGAATGAGGGGAAAAGAAGAACCATATGGACAAGAGTGTGGGCTGAAATGGATTGATTTTTTTCTTGTAAATTATATATTTTAGATTTATAATTGCTGGATACATGGAGGTTTTTTATGAAGAGAATCATTGTTTTTTCAATATTAATTTTTGCTATTGTTTTTATTCATGCTATGCCGGCTTTTGACGGCATACCGCCCAAGAATATTGAATACATCAAATCACAGGGCATAGATCAGCCCAATGCGCGCCGTATGGGTAAAGAGGCAAAGGGGACATGGAATGCACTCATCATACTGATTGATTTCCCTGACTACAGATGGAATAATACTTTAGACCCTAATTTCCCTAATGACTCACTGTACTATGATACAACGCATTACAATAATATGTTCTCCTCACTCAATTCATACTCCCATCCCGGATGCGGCAGTGCATATACAGGGAGTGTGCGGGATTTCTACATAGAGAATTCATACGGGCAGTTTGATATAGTGTCAACAACAACCATTTGGTACACAGCGCCCGATACATTCAATTATTACTGCAATGGGGACGGAACTTCCGGAACAAGCGATGATTACGGATTCGGCTCATATCCCAATAATGTGCAGAGCCTTGTGGAGGATGCCCTTGCTGCTTCTGACGCTAATGTGGATTTTTCACTGTATGACAATGACGGGGACGGCTATGTGGATGCATTATTTGTTGTGCATGCAGGGCCCGGAGCAGAGGCAATGCCTGCTGCAGCAAGACCGGATTATATATGGTCACATGCCTGGAGCATTTCATCTCAATTGAGGGATGGTGTTTATATCAGTTCATATTCCATGGAGCCGCAGGATGGTAAAATTGGTGTATTCTGCCATGAATTCGGCCATGTGCTGGGACTGCCTGATCTGTATGACACGGATTATTCTTCGGAGGGTATTGGAGACTGGGGCGTAATGTCAGGCGGTTCATGGGGTTACAAATCCACGCAGGATATGGGAGGCACGCATCCTGTGCATTTCTGCGGACCATTTAAATATGCTCTGGGCTGGGTGAGTCCTATTACCCCGGACGAGAATTTGCTCAATATGACAATTCCGCCAGTGGAGACCAATCAGGCAATATACCTGCTTCAGGATAATAATATGAACAGTTCGGAATACTTTATTATTGAAAACAGACAGAATATCGGATTTGACCAGTCACTCACAACGCGTCAAGTAACAAACGGTTTGGCATCTGCTCACGGTCTTGTTATCTATCATGTTGACCAGAACCAGTCATCAAATTCCAATGAGTCACACCGCCTAGTTGATGTGGAGGAGGCATCATCATTTTACTATAATTCCTCGTGGATTGAGAATCTGGATTATCCTGCAAGTTCGCCGGCTTATCTATATCTCTATAATGGCAACAGGGGTGACAATGGTGACCCGTGGCCCGGTTATGATTCACTCACATCAGACAGTATGAATTTCCTCAATAGAACAAGAATTGATTTCTTCTACGGCTCTATACCCAATACAGATGATTACAGTGCAACAAGGACACTTGTCGGTGTCCAGAATATTGCTGAAACTGATTCCATTATTACAGCTGACATATATGTCGGGATTTCAAGCAGACTTGTTTTCCCGACACCTGCTGACACTGTCTTAGTTGATTCCACAATAACCATAGAGTGGGAGTCATCCTGCGCAGGCATGTTTCCGTGGGATTCAGTTTACTACTCCTATGCAGGAGACCCTGTCTGGCATTTCCTGGAAAACAATATTGACACTTTAAGAGAGTATGACTGGACAGTTGTCCCGGGTGTGTCTGACTCCTGCAGGATAAGGATTGTTGCAGGCAATCAGTTTGGTGACACAAATCATTATGTCAGTGATTATTTTATTATTGAAGACCCCACAAGCAGTATAAGGGATAGTAATGACAGAGCCCGGGACACTGTATCAAAATCATTCTTCAAGAGCATCCATGAGGCAAATGGCTATATTGAAGGTCTGGGCAAGACAGAGATATATGATATCTCAGGCAGGAAACTGACTGCAATTGAAAAACCCGGATTGTACTTTATAAGATTCGCCGGTAAGAGCGGCAAAATAACCGTACTTGATTGACAATAGGGCTTTTAAGGCCTTCTGTAAGATGATTAAAGCAACTTGACATTATTGTAATATGCTCTATCTTTTAAGTAGAGGATATAATTAGAGGATAGTTAACCGTAATATAAGTTTAATTACAATTTCATATTCAATACTAAGAGTTTTTCTGAATATTGAATAGAATATGTCTCTATTCCTGCAGGGGAATCAGGCAATATTCAAATTTTGAAAGGAGTAAAAATGAGTCTATATCCCAAACTTAATATAGGTGATTTAGAGATCAGCAAACCAATAATTCAGGGCGGCATGAGTGTCGGTGTATCACTCTCAGGACTTGCAGCAGCTGTTGCCAATCAGGGCGGTGTCGGTGTAATAGGCACAGCAGGCATAGGCTTTCAGGATGAGGGTTTTGCAGAACATCCCATTGAAACAAATCTTAAAGCATTGACAAGAGAAATACGCAGGGCAAGAGAAATGTCTGACGGAATAATAGGTGTCAATATAATGCGCGCTCTGACTGATTTCAATGAACTTGTCCAGACATCAATACTGGAGAAGGTTGATATCATATTTATAGGCGCGGGTCTCCCTCTTGCATTGCCCAAAGGTCCTGCAATGGATAATCTAAAGACAATGAGAACAAAGATAGTGCCCATTGTATCATCCTCAAAAGCTGTAAAGGTCATATTCAAATACTGGCAAAGACATTATGACAGGCTGCCGGATGCTATTGTTGTTGAGGGACCCAAGGCAGGCGGACATCTCGGATTCAAGAAATCCGAACTGCTCAATCCTGATATAAATCTTTCCGATATTCTGACTGATGTGATAGATGAAATTAAGAATTTCGGAGAAAAGCTGCAGGAGAAGATTCCTGTGATTGCTGCAGGCGGTATATTTGACAGAGAGGATATGCTGGATATGTTCAAGACAGGAGCAAGGGGCGTGCAGCTCGGAACACGTTTTGTTGCAACAGAGGAATGCGATGCATCAGATAAATTCAAGGAACAGTATATTAAAGCAGAGAAAGAGGATATTGTGCTGATTGACAGCCCTGTCGGTATGCCCGGCAGAGCAATTATCAATGAATTCCTCCGCAAGGTTGCTGATGGAGAGAAATTCCCGGCAAACTGCCCGTTCAAATGCCTTCATACATGCAATATGGAAAAAGCACAGTACTGTATTGCCAATGCGCTGACAAATGCCAAGCTGGGCAATATGAAAAATGGTTTTGCTTTTGCAGGCACCAATGCATACAGGATTAACAAGATTGTCAAGGTGAAGGATATTTTCAGGGAATTGGCGGAATAAAAATCAGTTTCAAGTTACAGGTTACAAGTTTCAAGGATTAAATATATAATTATATTACTATGCGTTCTACACGTTCTATTCGCTCTACTCGTTCTACATAACGTATAACACAGCACAATTGATGTTCAAATTGTTGAACCCCTACATAATTGGATTCTGAAACAAGAACCCCTACATTTTTTTATATCCGTAGATTCCGGCGTCTATCCATGAATATATCATGTCCATTATGGCTACTGTGATGAATATCCCTTTAATGGCTGCCGGCTTGTCCCTGAGAAAGAATGCAGTGATAACTGCACCTGTAAAAACCCCTGCAATAATTATGCTTTTGACAATATGACCATTGTAGAATTGACCGCCTCCCGGGAGAAGACATCCGGAGATCAGTGCAAGCCGCATATTCCTCTGTCTTGTTTCGGGATTTGCAGGACTCTCGGACTCAATCCTTTCAGCAGTTTTTTCAGGCACATCTGTCATGTATTTCTTCA
>JAWOBN010000005.1:0-3405 GCA_046484245.1 bacterium
TTGATATTGGCATTATCACTTTCATATGCACGCGTCAGTTCCACTGTGGAATTAGTCAGTTCCATATGAAGGTCACCGGGAGTGCCGTTATCCTGGCCGAACTGATAGATACCCCATCTCTTAGCATATTGGATTGTAACAGAATCAATATTGTACTGAGAAATCTGTGCATAGGAAGAATTCGGGCCCCATGTACCCATGTCATCAGCAATGACATTGGACAGATTAATCCCCACACCAATGGAATTCTTGCTTGTATCACTGCCCATTACATCTCCCCTTATCGTCACAGTATTGCTTGTAGGACAATCAAATAGGGAATAGGCGGCTGCCATTTCATCTATTGTATTATGATAATAATAAATACCGGCATTGTCATATATCTCCAGGCATGAAATCCCGTTACAGTATGAATCAGCAACAGAATTATACTTCTTGATATTATTATAGGCAATATAGAAATAAGATGAGCCGCTGTGCTGATAATTGGTTATGCCCAGACCGGGTTTACTGGGCACCTCCGGTGTGAACCAGGAGCCATCCGTGGTATTGTTGGCATTTACTGATATATAATTGCTGTCTATGAAAGATGTATCTGCTGCAGAGAATGTCCTGGTGTAAATGCCCGAATACAGGTCCTCCATCACATTGTTTTTTATGTCACAGTATATATCATTTTGAAGTACAATTCCCCTGCCTGAAATAGAATGATTGACTGTCATCTGCCACTCACCGGGCTCATTGATTATATTGACAATATAATTGCCTGCTATCATATTGCCCGCGCCTGCAGTGCCGGGTCCGTCCAGATGAATGCCCTGTTCAAGCAGGTCCCTTATGATATTATTCTTCACATAGAGATTATTAATGGGACCGGTGAAATCATTGGCAATACCCTTCTGGGCATTTGCACTGTCATTGCCATCAATGGTAAATCCTGCAATATATACATTATCAGAAGACACTGTGATGATATTTGTCCCGTCTGCTGACCTGCAGATAACTGCCTCATCTGCTCTATCACCGGCATAACCGGACTTATCCTCATTGGGACCCATAAGCCAGATTGATTTATCTACTGTGAGCGCCTCCGGATATGAACCCGGTGCCACCATGATTGTGTCACCTGAAGATACATCACCAATTGCATATCCTATTGTCCTGTATGCGTCAGTGCCCGGTCCTGTGCCGTGTGTCCCGTCATCAGTACCCAGTGTATCCACATAGAACACTCCGGGATATAATGCGCATGTAATGACAATCATTATCAATAACAGGACTGTTTTTTTGCTTTGATTATTCATATTCCCTCCCTTCCGGAAATTTAAGTTTTGTCAAAAGAACGATTTATTTGACTATCAATTGATACATATATAAATGCAAAATTCATACCAAATCCAAGCTTATCTATTGGAGCACTTAGAGACAGTAAAATCACTGCCGGCATGCAAATTTTGCATTCAGAAACATTTTATGTGCAATTATTTCCACTTTCTTCACCAATATATTGTCAATTATATCATTATTATTGCATATACCGGTCTCTCTTGCATATTTACTGTTTTTGTGTAGAATCATTGTATGAACAAGAGACAGTATTCTGTAAGAGAAGAGGTGTTTCATGCAATTGCACACGGCATAGGTCTTATACTTGCAATTGCCGGTCTTATTGCACTGATAACACTGTCTGCAATGAGGGGCAATATGTGGCATGTGATATCAACATCCATTTACGGAGGCACACTCGTAATACTGTATCTCAATTCCACACTGTATCATGCACTGGCAAAATCACGTGCCGAAAAGGTATTCAGGATACTTGATCATTCATCCATCTATCTTCTCATTGCAGGCACATACACGCCATTTGCCCTGGTTACAATAAAGGGCGGATGGGGATGGGCTGTATTCGGTATTGTCTGGGGTCTTGCAGTACTGGGCATTGTATTCAAGGCATTGACAGCAGGCAGATTCAAGACCTTTTCAACAATACTCTATCTGATAATGGGCTGGCTCATAGTAATAGTAATCGGCAGAATAATAAACAATCTTGAACGGGGCGGAATAATACTTCTCTTTATAGGCGGTGCATTCTATTCACTGGGCACAGTGTTTTATATGCTGAAGAGAGTGCCGTATTTCCATCTTATCTGGCATATCTTTGTCCTCTGCGCTTCCATTGCACATTTCTTTGCTGTGCTGTTCTATGTGATTCCCTCTCACTGATCCTTTAATTGTGCAACATTATCCCTGATATAATTCTCTGCATACTCATACCCCTTTCCTGATATCATATCAAGGGCTTCATTGAAATAATGCTTTGCTTTTTCAGTATTTCCATCTGCTCTATACAGCTCACCCAGATTGTTTATGGCAAATGCTGTTGCCGGACTTCTGCCGTAAACTGCCCTGTATATTGACAATGCCTTTACGAGATAATGCTCTCCATTGACATAGTCCTTCATATTGAGTGCTGTCTGCCCGAGATTATTGTATTTATCAGCTATCTTCGGATGATCCTTCTTGAGATTTGACTCAGCTATGTCCAATGCCTTTTTATAAAACCCCATTGCCTTTTCATACTGTTTCATCTCATCATATATATTCCCTGCATTGGAATATATGTCCATAATATTAATTGAATCACTTCCCTGTGTCTTATCCATTATATCCACTGCTTTCATTATTTTACTGAGTGCTTCATCAAGCCTGTGCCTTGAGTACAGAAGCATGGCAATATTATTGTAGGAATCCGCAACATCAGGATGATATTCCCCGAGGAATGATTTCCTCAGATCCAATGCCCCGGTGTAATAATCCTCTGCCTCCTCATACTGTTGTGTCTCATAGAACGAGTATCCGGTATTGGAATACACAGTAGCTGCAAAGGGGTGTGTGTTGTAATCTCCATCCTCCAATCTGCCCACTGCCTTTTTGTAGTATTCCAATGCCTTAAGCGGATCTCTCATCTCAGAATACAGCACACCCAGTGTATTGAGTATTCTGATACTCATAAGTGCCGGGAGGTCTTTACTCTCCTCAAGAAGCGATTTCATGATTCCCTCCGCTTTCCTGAACTGTCCCCTGCGGAGGAATATCATACTCCTTATCATCTCCTGCTCGGGTTCTCTTTTCCTTATCCTGCTCATATAATGCACTGCATCTTTATAATGTCCTGCCTTCATCAGATAATAGGCAGCCCTGCTGTTCATTTTACGCCTCATATCACCGTATGCATATTCCATGCCCTTTACAAGCTCCCCCAGAGACAGGTCATACTGCCCTTTCATCCCATAGTACTCACCGGTCATCAGATAGACAGCTGCCCTCTGTTTCTTTGTCAGATTGATGCCTTCAGTCAGGTCAATGAGCAGCTTCACATTGAGGAAATTTCCGCTTTCTTCA
>JAWOBN010000046.1:0-3611 GCA_046484245.1 bacterium
CCTGTTGACAATAGATCAACCATGCATATTACTCAGGAATTGAGATAATATTGACCTGTCCATCAAAAAGGTAAAACAAATTTATAAGGCAAATCCGCCAACTAAAATGGTGATGAACCATAAATGTCTGCAAATTCAACATACGTCATTGGACAAATTAATAAATACCTTTAATGGGGCATTTTCCGCACAGGGGCTTGGTCCTGCAATATGTCTTGCAGCATCTAACAATAAGGGCATGATACTCCTTGTACAGGCTCACATCCCTCTTCAGGTGATATTCAAAAACTTCCCTTATATCCTCATACTGCTCGGGAAAATCACTGAAATGCCTTGAAAACATGCGCCTCGTATAAGCATCAACAACAAATACAGGTCTGTTCAGTGCGTAGAGCAGTATGGAATCAGCTGTCTCCGGCCCAATACCTTTTACTGATAACAACTGCTCCCTCAACTGTTCTGTATTTGTATTCTCTGAATAGTGTTCAATAAAGAATCGGGATATATTGATCAGATACCGGGATTTCTGATTATAAAAACCGGCCGGTCTTATATATTGCCTCAGCCCGGCAATTGATACTTTTGAAATTGATTCAAGGGAGCAGAGCTCTGCTCCCTTGAGATTGGTAATTGCCTTCTCAACATTCAACCAGCTGGTATTCTGCGTCAACACAGCGCCGATTATAACTTCACCGGGCGAATCTGCAGGCCACCACTCCTGTCTGCCGAAATCATTGAAGAGCAGACTGTATATCTTACTGATTTGAAACAATACTACACTTCAAGTTCAACTATCTCGGCATGCACTCCGTCAATATTGTTAAGCTCATTATGCATCTTTTTCTTCTCATCATCCTCACCGAGCACTTCAAGAATTATCAGGCCGCTCTCGGAGCATTTGTTTTCCACACCTTCATGCAGTCCCAGACGTGTCTTGATATAGCATCCGTGTTTTGTAAGATGCTTCTGCACCTCAGTTGCTGTCTCCGTCCTATTTGAAACCAGAACCAGAATTACCGTCTTTTTCATAAATACTCCTCCTTTTTTTTATAGAATTAATGATAATGCCTCCAACTATCAGTGTCAATCCCAAAATGGAATACATTCTGATTGTCTCCCCCACAATAATGTGAATAAAGAACAATGATATGAATGGTATAATATATGTAACAACAATTATCCTGCTCTTCACCTTGAACTGCTGCAGTATTGTCAGCCAGATCAGAAAGGTTATACCCATTTCAAAGAGTCCTATATAGGCGCATCCTGCAATAATGCTAGCTGAAGGCAATGACACATTGCCTGTGATCAATGCCTGAACCGTAATATAAATAGATCCGAATAGAAAAAAGAAAAAGAGCTTGACTGAAGCGGGCATGCTGTCCTTTATGCTGATAATCCAGTAGGAAGCCCATATAATAGAACTGCCTGTCGCCAGAATATCACCTGTCAGATTGGTGAATCTGAAAGCAAGGGGATTGCCGTTTGTGAAAATAATCATCACACCGGAAAATGCAATAATAAGCCCTACAAAATTATATCTGGTCAGTTTTTCCTTGAGAAAAATACCTGTAAATAGTGTCAGAACAACAGGCCATGTATAATTGAGAGGCTGTGCCTCCTGTGCAGGGAGGAGTGAGTATGATTTAAAGAGTATATTGTAATATAGAAAAGGATTGATCAGACCTATAAGTGCATATTTGATTAATGTCCCGGGTTTAATTGCGAAGAGCCGGCGTATATTCTTTAACACAATATTTGCTGCCAGTAGGCTGGCTGCAGAAAACAGAGAAGACCACATCAGCATCTCAATAAAATTGATCTCTCTCAGCACAAGCTTGAACACACTTGCAACAGTTGACCAGAATACTATGAGAAGAATGATAAGCAGATATTTCAATTGCTGTAACCCGCTGTAACAGATTTCCTCAATTGCTCCATTTCTGCAATCAATTGCAGTGGATCGGATGAATCCCATCCCCTTTCCCGGGGTAATGTGAGGAATTTGTTCAGAATATCCCTGTATCCGGGGAATGTATCCTCACTGAGTGCTGACTGATGGAATATGAATGTGAAACTGCCTCCGAACTTCTCAATCTCATCAAGCAGTTTATCCGTATTGTCTTTGCCCTTGAGCATGGCAAATTTCAATGCACTATCCATGCATATAACAGGTAGCTCATACACGCCTGTCCCGGGGACAGCATATATGCCGGGCATACCCCTCTTGAATCCGCATCTGTCTGTAAATCCCACAGATGAGTCCAGTTTAATGCCCTGTGAGTGCATTTCCCTGTAATGACTCAGTTGCGGTTCATACAGATAATGGAATCTGGCAAAATCCGGATTATTGATATATTGTTTCAGCCGGGTAATCTCTTTTCCCATTCTCTGTAGTTCAATACCGCTCTCATAGGAAAGATGTATGCCCCGTATGTGTCTCGTGTCAATACTGTCCGACATTTGGGGGATTTGTGAAGAACTGTACCGTCTGGCGAACCTGTCCTTTCTAACAGTCATGAAAAAGAATATTGCCCTGGACACATCAGCAATAATTTCATTGAGCTCCGATATATTGTCCCATACATTGCCTTTCCTGCTTATCTCAAGATACGCGCTTTTCCTGCCCAGAAGAGACATTAATCTGTAGTAGATTGTCTTCATGGGGAATTTGTAATTATATCTGTCAATATCAAATGTCGGTATATAACCCGGCTTGAATATCTCGGATTGCTGCAGTGTCTTATTGGTGGCAGCATATACTGCTTCCAGGCATTCCCTGAATATCACTGTCAATTCCGCTACTCGCGGCCTGTTGATATTGATTGAATCATCCCTCGGCTCCAGAAGACTGCTCCTTATCAGTTCAAAGATGTCAAAGGTGAGTATGTACATTTCATTTGATCTATAAAGCAGTGGAATACCCTGTGACTGTTTCACAACCTTCATACCCTCTCTTACAGTACAGCAGTTCTCCAGTCCTTCTGAAATTGACGCCCCGGTGTTTCTTACAATGTATATTCCCCTCTTATCCTCGGGCAGATGTTCGCAATAGAATATTTTAATATCATTGTCTGCTGACAGTGACGAGTATCTCAAAATATTGACAACAGTATCTTCAATAATTCTATTATCTGCTTGGGTTCTGTTGATAATATTTATCATATAAACCGCTTGATTTTGAAATACTGCTTGAGCTGAGGATTGAAAAGGGCTTTGTATCTTGCAATACTCTCAGTATTGGCACCCTGAAGATCCAGTGTGTAATCAGCATATACCTCCTCTCTCATTAAATCCCTCAGTAATATTCCGGAGTCCCTTCCACCTACAAAAAATTGATATACAAACCGGCATTGTCTGTCTATGAGAAGGCCAATAGCTGTCTTGCCTGTTGTATATATTTTCAGTAGGTCCTTTTGAAGAAGCTCAGAACAGAACTGTCTGAATTCATCACTGTCAATCGGCGGATCTCCTCCATAAGCATTCTCAATGAGAGGATACACTCTGCCGGGGTCTGTCTCCATGGAGTAGTTCTCGGGTTCCTTGTTGCGTATGCGTCTGTCAATCTGCTGAAAATTATCCTGAGCAATATCAAAATGATATGTATAGAA
>JAWOBN010000051.1:0-5485 GCA_046484245.1 bacterium
TGCCAATCATTAGCGAAGCAATCTCTCTATCCGCCCACATCCTATCCGATCATTCTTGGACTGCTCATCACAGCCAATTTCTTCTTGCTCTTCATTCAACCGTTGTACTTTGTACGTTTTCCGTTGTACGTGAGCAGCTTCGCTGCGATTACTTGTAACTTGAAACTAAATTCTATCCCCAATCTCTTTCAGTCTCTTCAAATGCTTCTTCAGGGATTTTGTTATATCTTCCAAATCCCTCTCACCCTTAATATCAATGTCCAGATATGACTGAACCTTTAATCTGTTATTATTTGAAACAATTTCCACACTCTCAACAGATGTTTCCTTTATTGTCTTTTCTTCACTGCTGACATCAATCTCAGTCATAAGAGCAGTATCCGAATCAGCGTGTAGTCCCATAACCATATACCTGCCCAGTCCCCTGATTGAATCATCATGTCTGAAACTCACGACAAAATTGAGGAGATTATCATTGATAATATTCTTCCGGAACTGCTCTGTCCTGCCTGAGGTTGCGAGCATATAGAGCAGTCTCCACAGAACAGTTGCCCCGTCTTCAATAAAAGGCCTGACATCTTCAAAACGGCTTTCAATATTCTTCATTTTGTCTTTCCGGGGATTCATGTCCATGATAATAATGTCCGCCTTCTCAATGGAATTACTCACTGTGAATGATTCCACCTTATAGGCTGCAAGAAGGCATAGTATCTTGATTCTTTCATTTTCTTCTTCCTGGAAGATATTTATTTTACCCAATCGGGTTATTTCCTCTATAAAATCATAAGTAAGCAACGAGTAATTGATATTAAGCAGAAGCATACTCTCGTATTTCTTACGGGGAAGGTGTTTGAATATATGTTCCCAGTAAATTGACTCATGATATCTGCCTCTCAGGGCGCTTCTGGACCCAATGTAATTCAAGAACCCGTCTATATCCCGGGGTTTTTTTGTATTCTTATTGAGATTCAGTACAGCCTGAGCAATCTTATCATTATCAAAATCACTGGTCATTTTATCATAAATATTCTGTAACTGCTTAAATGCCCCGTTCCGATTTACTAATGTCTCAATAATAGTATCCATTTCATTGCTGCCTGAATATGACTGCATTGCCAGGAGAAGGAATGGATAGAGCTCATTCTTCTCACCGAAATCCCTCAATGAACTGCTCCGTCTAATCCTGCGTATCATGTCTCATCACCTCTTCAATCAATGCATCCGGCATATCACCAAGGTCTTCCCTGACTTCCTCCACAATCTCTTTCATCTCTTTGTGCAATGAAAGCAGTTTGCTGCACCTTGCCATCACACTTTCATCAAATATGCCATTGGGCAGTTCAATACTCTCAATCTGACTGACATTGAACATTATCATCAGACCGCCGTGAACATTGCTGTGCCTCTCCAGCTCCATTCTGCCGTATCTGCTTCTTAAAAACAATTCAATGAAAGCAGGGTCAATGGAATTATCCTTGATATCTATGCCTATCAGATTGGAGGTCAGCACATATCCTTCCATTTCCTCGGGAACCAGGGCTGTCTTATACCGTGTTCCCCTGGCACTGATGAGGACCATACCGGCCTGCACCTGATACCTTACAATATCTCGGCGGTTTTCCACTCTGAGTTTTTTAAAGGGGGCCTTGATAAAACCGGAACTGTCCAGATTGGATACATTGATCACAGGGAATTCCTCCCCGCTGCCGAATGATTTACCCCTCGGCGGGAAATTAATTCCTGCTATGACATCTGCAATATCTGCTATTCTTTTCTTCTTCATATACTAAATTATATGATTCATGTAATCAGTGTCAATATTATTGATCAATCAGTTGATTATTAATAAAATCCATTATTCTTGATGCCCTTTTTTCCCTTATTGGACTGACATCAATATGCCCTATTAATGCATCATAAAAATCCTTTCTTTTTATAATGGATTTGAAAGATTCTTTGATAAACAGCAGTACATCTTCAGGAAACTCATTTAATACAGATATATCCGCAAGTCCGTCAAGCACAATGACAATATCCTCAAAATCCCTGCTGCTTGACAGATCGCCTGTTCCCCTCTGTTTCAATGCCTCAAGTTTTGATGCCAGAAAATACGGCAATGAGAGATACCTCACAGTAACATCCCCCATTATTCTTTCCTCACATTCCCTGATGCCTTCCGGGTACCAACCATTCTCGTCTCTGCAGGCTTTTACTATATCAACCGTAATGCCATTATAGTCCCACCTGCTCTGACTTTCTGATGCATTATTCTTTTCAAACCCCAGGGAGGCAATCTGCTTGATAAATTGATCAAATTCCCTGTCAGAGGATGTATCCACAATACAGTCAATATCCTCTCTCGGTCTTACCCTGCTGGCATTAGGGTCATCAATATAAAATCCGCAGGATGCGCCGCCTATGAAGCAATACTTCACCCCTGTTTTATCCAGTCCCTTTGCTACAGCCCTTATTCTTTTTTCAACATTCATATCTATTTGAGTAATTGTGATATTTTCTTCTTTGCATAATCCCTCTCTCTCTTTCTTCCTATCCTTATTGCATCAATATAGCAGAGATATTCATACATAAAGGGGTTTTCAAGAACAAAATAAGGCACACTCTTATATAGCGGCTGAATACTGACCCCGCTGCTTTCACCCTTTTCATAAGGCCATACAACCGTATCCTGATCCTTATCAGTGATAATATTGGTGAGGAACGCGCTGGAATGTGATGTAGGAATGCCCCTGGACTTCATGCCTCTAATTGCAGGGAAACAATACTTTAAGCCATGTATTATAAATTCAGCCAAATTGCTCTTCACAATATGCTTTCTCCTGTGCATAATCTCCGAATCATGCAATCGGTTTATTCCCTCATGAACCTCCGATTGGCTGATCTTCAATTTATATGCAACATCAATAAACCGCCAATCCTCTGAATCTTCTTCAATGATTTTCAATGCAATTAAAACATCCTGTGGTTTCATACTGATATTATAACCAAAATCATTAATTCTGTCAACACGATTCGCGAATCGCGATTCGCGAATCGCGAATAGAAAATCAGCATTCATACTCAACCCCTTCTCCATTGAGTGGCTGGAAGAGTATTTTTTTGCAATTATTACCCTTATGAGAGCATATCTTATTAATCCATGCTTCAACTTGGCTTTCTACATTTTCATCAATTATATTGCATTCCATATACCACTTCCACTGGCGGGGTTTGAAGCGGACTCTTATGAAACCCTTTCTAATAAGCTGCTCCATGATTTTGCGCCTGGCTCTGCCTTCCCTGCCCATCGGTTCATTGAATCTGTTGAATTGCTCTTTTATGTATGCTTCTGTCATGTCAAATGCTTGCGGATTTTTTATTATAGCGTCAATGTGCCTCGTTGATACGGGTATTATCTCTCCATCGGGCTTTATCCAGTATGCTTCATATTTCATATTATCTCAGTCAATTATAAATTTCTTCATTGGCTTGAATGACTTGTTTGCTTCCATTTTGCATGGGAATTTTTTATATGCTTTTGTGAGCTGGCTCATTGTCTTTTTGATATCCCCGCTCCCTGCATCTACCGTGAACCCGAAACTGCTGTCAATGATATCACCCGGTGTCAATTCCCCGAACAGGTCAATGCTGATTTTATAATTACATCCATTTTTGATACACTTAATATCCATGGTTCCGTCCAGAAACTCAAATTTGTCTTCCTTCAGTTCCCCGTTCATGCATCTTCTCAGATAATCCTTTAACTGCATCAATTCCTCTGCCCTTAAGAAACCTGTCTTGGGAGGACTTTCCAAAAGCGCCTCTGATTCTATATCAAGTGTGAATTCCAGCCAGTTGCTGTCATAATCATCAGGCCCCATTTCAGGGAATTCATAATCCGTGATATTGATTTTGATATATGCCTTATCAGCCCCTATATTAATCATTGTCATTTTCTCCAAATGCTGTATTGAAAGCCTCTGTCCTCAAATCCTTCATCTCCTCTACCCACTGAGCATAGTCCATTGTCTTTATCTTCATTGAAAAGGGGCTTCCGTAAGTGTCATACTTCAGCATCAGCTGAGGAAATCTCTCATTTATCTTCCCGGGCAATTCAACAAATTCATTCACAGGGAAAAACTCAGGTGTTTCATACATTGCCTCCAGCCTGCTTACCAATTTTATCATCTCCTCAACATCCTCTTCAATGAGGTCAGGCCTTATCTTTCTTACAGCCTCAATGGTTTCCTTTATCTTGTACAATCCCGCAAGTTCCGGGTCCTCAATCTCACCATTGTCATACATGACAAATATCCTGATAACCATCTCCATTGTCTCGCTTATCACCTTCAGGTGCTCATCTGAAGTCATTCTGCTGAAATAATTGCCGAAAACAATGACCTGCAGTGTACGGGAAGATTGGTGCAGGGATTTTTGAATACCTTTAATGATAACCTCCATTTTATTTGATATTATAGTACAGCATAATTCTTATTATGTCAATACCCTATTTATGTATTTTAATATATAGAGCGATTAGACCGTGTAGAGCGTATAGTTGAAGAATTCATAGCAGTAAGGAGATTGCCGCGTCGCTATGCTCCTCGCAACTACGAAAACAGCACTTCCCCTGATTTCATGGTCTATGATTGATGGTTTATTGTGTATGTGAATAGCCTCCACGAAAGATATTGCCTGGTGTCTGTTGCAGATTGCTTATGGCTAGGGAAAATTAATTTACTGAAATTTGAATTATGCGGATTTTATTGTTTCTAATTTCAAATGACAATTTAAGGATTTACATATTTTAAGTAATAACTCAATTGTTACATTGCCGCCATTTTCAAATCTTGAAAGTTGTTGTTGAGTTATACCTATATGTTCTGCTAATTCTGATTGAGTAAATTTATTTGCTTTTCTCAAAGATACGATTTTGCAGGCAAGATCAACTTTCATCTTTTCAATATTATAGTACTCTTCAAACTCCGGATTTACTAATTCCTCTTTTCGCCTATCTTCATGTTTTCTCATTTTTTCTCCTCATTCTTTTTAAATATTTTTTCTTCCTCTTCAGAGTTTTATCAATCTCCTTTTCAGGAACCTTTCTTGTCTGTTTACTGAATGCGTGACTGAGAATAATGCTACTCCTGTGAATAAAGAAATACAATATTCTTATATTGTTTGATGATAATGTTAATCTCAGTTCATATATTCCATCACGCAAATAATGGGAATAAGGTCTGTGGAGTTAGTTCCCTTTCTCTTCCAGTTTATCAATCCATGCAATTGCTTTTGCTCTGTTTTTCATTTTTAAAGAATTTAAGAAATCATCAATATCACATTTACCATTCTCATCTGTAAAATAAAGATCTTCTCCGCGATGCCGATGGCGTTGAGGGTATCGCTCCCCGCCGGGCAGTGCGGGCCGTGCTGTTCGATAGCACCGATGGGCAGGAGCGCGATGTCGCACTCCTCCTCGGCGTGTCTC
>JAWOBN010000077.1:0-27710 GCA_046484245.1 bacterium
CAATCTGCTTAGGGAAAATGTACTCCTCGTAAAACCCCACAGATAAGAGACCGCGCGGTTTGAGCGAATACCAGAACGGGTAGAACGCATAGAACGAGTAGAGCGGATAGGAGAAGAAGATAAAAGAAAGACCGGCTTACTCCGGGTTGATAATGAATGGTTTATGGTCAATAGTCATGTGAATAGCAGCTATGAAAAAACGGAAACCGCATTACGCAAAACGCATCACGAAAGTATGTAGGGGTTCAACAATTTGAACCCTAATCCAAGACCCAAGCTATCAGTCACAAACAACTTAAATATATTATTAAATTCCGCGCAAAGATTTGGGGACGGTGGTTAATTTTGTCAATTTAACTTTTTGGTAAACACAATTATCTCATAACATAGAATGTCCGTAAATAAATCAATCCCATAAGTTAAGTAATATCGTGCGACTTAAATTGACAAAATTAACCACCGTCCCTTGATTCTCTTCTGCATTGAACTAAACAGATTGCTTGACAGGAAAATCTGGAAAGATATAATAAAATTATAATTTGACAAGGATTTTTTATAAATGAGAGTGGTTTCTAAATTTCTTATGATTATAAGCATTTATTCAAACAGGATATGATTAATGATATATAGATTTGTATTAATTTTTTTTATTTCAATTTCTCTATTATTCTTGAATTGCCTAACTATGTCTTATCATTCCCCAAGGGTTGTTGACCCGAATACATTTCAAATTGGAGGAGGGCTGTCTGTTTCGCCTTGGCTTAATAATTTATATGGTCTAGGAGGGGAAATTTTTATGAAATATGGGTTCTCAGGTGGATATGATTTTGGAGTACACCTCAATACCCATTCTTTCCCAGCGGGTATAGGATTATCTGCTAAGAAACAGTTTAATCCAAATATAAATCTTATTGATGCTGTCAATTTTGAATTGGGTGGAATATATAGCTTTAGGATTCCTATTCTTACAATAGAGGATGAGATTTTTGCAGGCATTAATTTACTCAAAGACGACTTTGCAATTCAAATCAGAGTAAAAAAGGGGAAGACAATACTAGTGCCCATGTTGATCGGAGATGGAGAAACGCATACTTATGGGATTGATGAAATTAGTTTAGGGATATTTTATGAATTAAAGCGCAATAACAATAATTTACTTTTTGTAATTAATGGCGCCTATAGACGTGAAATAGATAAAGATAATCAGGAATTACTCTATCCGAGTATAGGCGGAGGAATAAGTTATTATTTCAATATTAAGTAATAGGAAAATATTCAGATGAAAATGATATCTAAAATCTCTGTTATTATCTTGATGATTTTAGTGTTTATTCAATTAAATGCATTTCCAGTCCCGTCGTATTCGTACTCAACCACAAGGCAGGGGCAACTGCAGATAGGACTGGGGCTTTTCAGCGGTGTGAGTGTAACTGAAAACATTATAAACCGTAACTTTTATCAGCCCTACATAAAATACGGTCTCCCTTATGATTTTGACATGGTATTTGGTTTTCATTTGAATAAGGATGTCTATGAAGAATCCAGTTCAAATAGAATATTCATGAGCATTGGATACGGTTATTCTCTGAAAAATAACATTCTTCAAAAAATAACTGCACGTCTCTCTTATGGTTTTAGTTCTGAGAATCAGGAATATATAACTGTAGCTCTTGATGGAAAGATAAAAGCAGTTAATCTATCAACAGGATACAGTTACTATTATACAACCTACCCTTCACCATATAGTGCAAAGTGTGTATTCATGAGATTGGAGATGAAATCACCTGACCGACTGATAAATGTTAATCCCTATTTATTGATGCAGTATGAATATGCCTTTGATAAGTGGGATTATTCTCATAAGGCAATAGTAGTGGGTGGAGGATTCAGCCTATACTTAAATCTTCTTAAGAGGGGTGAAGAATGAAACCTAAATTAGGTCTGATTCTTATAATATCAACCTTTCTATTATTCACAAATTGTCTTACAATGACTTATCATTCTCCAAGAGTAGTTGAGCCGAATACATTCCAGATTGGAGGGGGTGTGTCAGCAGCTCCAATGTATGCTGATATGTACCGGCCTGCTGCAGAGATATTTATGAAATACGGGATGCCCAATGGATTTGACCTTGGTGTTCATCTCAATACAAGTTATCTTCCAGATGGTATAGGTTTATCCGTAAAAAAACAATTTGATTTTGATAAGCTTTATCTTGATGCTGTCAATTTTGAGTATGGCATGACAGGTAACGGTATTTTCCCATCGCTATTGTCTTACGGTGAATTCTTTGCAGGAATCAACATTATTAAGGGTGATTTTGCACTTCAATTCAGAGCCAAACAAGAAGAAACGACTCTATACCCATTCATGATTGACCCAAGAATATTCAATATGGTAGTTAATGAGTATAGTATAGGTTTGTCCTATGAACTCTCTTTGTATAATCATAACATCCTGTTATTTGTACGTGGAGAGTATCAGAATGAATATGAAAATGATGGAAGTTTTGAGCAAAACACAGGATATGGCGGAGGAATAAGTTATTATTTCAATCTAAAATAGAAAGCCTACCTCCAACAGTGACAATTGCCGCCACAATAAATCCGATTCAGTTAATTGATCAGAGAAATTATTCCAATGTAATTAACAATACACTAAGATATAGTATCTATCAGTCCTATAAAAAAAGCCATCATCCTCAACTGATTTATCAAAAGAGCTTTTCCAAATCCCAGGTCCGGTAGTTGCATAGGTTGCAGAAAAGTCGAAAAGCATAATATGTAAATCAATAAATAACTAAACTTATATAGATTTTGAATGTGGAATCCATAAATTAAGCGATATTAGTTGTGCAACCTATGCAACTACCGGACCTGGGATTTGGATGATTGTTTTGGGGATGGGAGGGTGATAAAAATGTAATGCGGAGCGAATGGTTTTCAGCATTATTGCATCTGTATTGATATGATGATTAAATCACTGATTTATCCATTAACTTCTTATTGACATAAAACTACAATATTATATAATTCTGTTCTAATAAATACAATCAGGAGTTGGGGTAATGGAAGATATAATAAAAGAGATAAAGGAAGCTGAAAAAGAGGCGGACGATATTATTGCTTCAGCAAAAAAAGAGAAGGATGAGATTCTTGACAAGGCAGAGGTTGAAGCCAAGAAGATAAGGAATTCCATTGATGATGAGAAGAAGAAGATCATGGAAGAGACACGGGAAAATGCCCGCAAGGATGCACTCACTGAAATAAGTGAGATGGAGCAATCCTATGACAAGATACTCCGGGAAGTCAAGAAACAGGCAGAGAAGGGAAAAAAGGAAGCACTTAAAAAGATGCACAAGAGGATATTTGAGTAATGGCTGTTGCAAAGTTACAGAAATTATTCATTGCTGTTCACAAATCAGAGGAAAAACAATTACTTAAATCACTGCGCAGCATCAATGCAGCTGAGATTCATTCTGTCCGGCAGGACACGGAAGCAGAGCCCGGTGATGTCTCCAATTATGAAAATATCATATCATCACTGGAACAGTCCATTGATATTCTGGAGAATTACAAGGGGCTGCTCTCTGAATTGAGCAAGAACGGCAAGATTGTGGTTTCATCAGATGAGTACAATGAGATAGCAGGCAAAACAGACCCATTGGAACTCACAGAAACAATAATGAATATTGAAAAGAAATTCCAGGATATCAATGCCAAGAGCAAATCACTTGATTCAGAGATCCATCAGCTCAAGGTGTGGAATAAATTCAGGGGAAACCTCTCGTCACTGGGACAGCACGGGCATCATACTATAAAACTCGGCAAACTGACAGCCAATGCATCTCAAATGGAGCAATTGAAGAACAGTATAGGCGATAAGGGCATTGATATCAGTCTTCTCCATTCAGCATCAAATATCTGCTATATACTGCTTGCTTATCACAATGACTGCTCCAAGGATGTGAATGAACTGCTCACTGACACTGCATTTGAAGAGGCTGATTTCCCGGGTATGAAGGGCACAATCTCAGAGAATATAGAGCAGAAGAAGGAGGAGATAGTCCATCTCCACAATCAGAAAAAGACATTGATGAGCGAGGTCAAGGTCATTATTGCAAAATACGAAAAGCCGCTCAAGGTTCTGCTGGACTATTATGAGAATAATTATGAGGTTGAAAAGGCAATACAGGGGGGTTATTCAACAAAGACAGTTTCATTCTACACATGCTGGATAAAGAAAAACAGGCTGAAGGAAACTGATAAAATTCAAGAGCGTTTCCTCTTTACCAAGATCATGCCTGTTGAGCCGGATAAGGATGAGACCATACCGGTTACACTGGAGAACAAGGGCTTTTTCCAGCCATTTGAAATTGTAACAGAATTGTACGGTGTGCCGAAATATCATGAAATAGACCCGACTCCGTTTTTATCCCTCTGGTTTGCCGTATTCTTCGGACTATGTCTCACTGATGCGGGATATGGTTTTATTCTCGCTGTTGCCGGTTTTATATTGATGAAGAAGATGAAGGCATCAGCCAAATTCATGAAGCTCTTTGCAATATCGGGATTATTCACAATACTTGCAGGCGCTGTCTTTAACGGATGGTTCGGAGACCTGCCCTCATATCTGGGAGCAGGGGATTTCTTCTCCAAGATTGCTGTTCTGGGTGACCCGATAAAAACAGATGAAGGCTCAATGAATTTCTTCCGACTTGCATTGCTCCTTGGAATACTGCAGATTTTCTACGGCATGTTCATAAAATTCTTTGACAATCTAAGGAGAAAGGAGTACGGTGTTGCATTCTATGATACACTCTCATGGATAGTTCTTGTGGGTTCACTTGTAATCATGCTCTTGGCATCCCCCATGTCAGTAAGCATGAAACTCGTTGAATCCCCCCTCTTTTTCCCCGGCATTGCCAATATACTGATGCCATTTGTTATTATATCGGCAATAGTCATAGTGCTCTTCGGGGCGCGCAATGAGGAGAACTGGGGATTCAGGCTCTTTATGGGCTTTCTCAATCTGACAATTGTAAACGGCATTACCGCTTATCTCGGTGATTCGCTTTCATATATCCGTCTCATGGCACTGGGCCTCGTCACCGCAGGCATAGGTGTTGCCATAAACAAGATAGCATTCCAGACACTATCTATTCCTGTGGCAGGCATAATTGTCATGCTTGTCATAATGGTGATAGGACATGCGTTCAATATGGCAATCAATGTGCTGGGCGGATTCGTACACACACTGCGTCTGCAGTATGTGGAATTCTTCCAGAAATTCTATGAAGGCGGAGGAAGGAATTTCAGACCACTTAAAGATGAACATAAATATGTAATAATATCTGATCAACAGGAGGCAAAATGAATACGTTATCAGTTATTTCCAATCTGTTTAATCAAACAGGTGCCAATGGCTTCGGCATAATGATGGCAATTGCAGGCGCTGCAATGGCGGCAATATTCGCAGGCATCGGTTCTGCAATCGGCATAGGATATCCCGGAAGAGCATCAGCAGGAGTGCTTGCAGAAGACCCGAGTAAGTTCGGTTCACTCTTCCTGCTCGTTGTGCTGCCCGGAACACAGGGTTTCTACGGTTTTGTTGCCGCATTCCTCATCCTCGGCAAAATACCGCAGGTTGTAACACTTGAACAGGGTCTGCAGCTCTTTTTTGCAGGTCTTCCCATTGCATTCACAGGTCTTATGTCCGGCATACATCAGGGCAAGGTTTGTGCAGCAGGCGTCAATCTTGTCGCAAAGAGGGCTGACCAGGGCATTAAAGGCGTGATATATGCTGCAATGGTTGAGACATATGCTGTGCTCGGTCTGCTTGTATCATTCTTCCTTATCAATGTTGTCAATTTTTAAGGCGGGTATATGACTGAAAAGAGCAATGTAGCAGACAAGATACTGTCTGATGCTGCTGAAGAGAAGAACAGTATAATAGAGAAGGCAAAGAGAGAAGCTGAAAAGACGGTGTCTGAGGCACAGAAAGAGAAGAAGAAGAAAATAGCTGAAATAGAGAAGAATGCAGAGGATGCATACAGGAATGTATATGACACAGAGGTGATGAAAGCGGAGTACGGCTTCAAGCAGAAGGTGCTCTCATTCAAAATAGATTTTATTGACAGCCTGCTGGATGAAATAGAAGAAGACCTCAAGAATTACGGCAAGAAGGAATTGAAGCAGTATCTTGATTCACTCTTTGCAGGGAGTGACTTCAACAAGGGTGAACTGATAAAGGGCAAGAAGGAAAAGACATTGACTTACAAGGAGATAACAGGTATTGCCTCAAAACACGGCATAGACCTCAAGAAGGCAAAGGGCAGTGCTGATTTTGACTACGGGTTCAAGATAAAGAGCGGCAGGGCTGTGATGGATATCTCCCCTGCAGACATATTCCGGTCAAGGAAAGAGGAATTCAAAATAGAGCTCTCCAAAATGATATTCCCCAAGGAGGACTGATTGTTGTTAAAGGATTATGATATAGCTGATGATGCTTATTATCTCTTTACCTGCGGCAATCTTGCTCAGAGGGAGAAGGAATTCCTGGATAAATCAAAGATGGACAGGCTTATCGGCGCAGGGAGCATAGAGGAGTTCTACAGGGTTCTGCAGGAGACCTATTACGGCAAATACACTGAGGCTATTCAGAACAGGGAGCCGTTTGACAAGATCATGGCAGTGGAGAATAACAGTATTATAGAGTTCCTCAGGGACAGCCTCAAGCCGGAGCATCAAATCCTCAAGGAGTTTTATCTTCTGAGAATAGACCTTCACAATATCAAGATAGTAATGAAGGCGGATAAACTGGATAAGGATTTTGAGGATATATTCATTGAGAGGATGTATTCATACTCTCAGCTGAAGGAGGCATACAAGAACAAGAAGTATGAGAACATAGACCCCGAGACAATAGAGGTCCTTGAATATGCCCGCAGTATTGAAAAGAATGAGGACAATCAGCGCATCATAGAGCTCAAACTGGAGCAATTCCTCCTCTCAAAGATGTATGAGAGTATAGAGAAGACGGGAATGAAGATGCTGATTGATTTTCAAAAGCACACTATTGATATGCTCAATATAAAGAATATATACAGGGCAAAGGTGGCAGAAGAAGAAATCAAATTTGAGGAATTTTTATATGACAATGGTTTTCTCCCTGTGAAGGAACTGAAGAAATTTGAGAATGAGTCCATTGACTACCTTGTGCAGTATATTGAAAAGACGCATTATCTCAAGATGATATTCCAGGGCACACAGATGTTCAACACAGAGCACACATTCGCTGCATTTGAGAGGAATGAGGATGAATTCATACTGAGATTCTTTGACCAGGTCAAATTCACTGTTGCCAATCTGGAGAAGATAGCGGCATTTATAATGAAGAAGCGTCTGGAGATGAAGAATATCAATATCATATACACAGGCGTTCTATATGACCTGGCAAGGGAAAGGATAAAACGAAGGGTGGTCTCTCTATGAAGGATGCAAGAATAGCTGCAATTGGCGAAAATGATGTAATGCTTATATTCAAGGCAATAGGTGCGGACATATATCCCGTGCAGTCTGCTGATGAGGCAGGCAGTATATTGACTGAGACAGTCAAGAGCGGCAAATACGGGATTGTGTTCATAACAGAGTCCATTGCAGAGAAGATAGATGATATAATTGTTAAATACTCAGCCAGGGTTCTGCCCACAGTACTGGTAATACCGGGTCTGGGCGAGAAGAATCAGTATGCTTTGTCACGCCTCAAGAAGGCGATAATCAAAGCAGTTGGCACTGACATAATATCTCAAAAAGAATAGGAGATTAAATGAAAAAGAAAGTCGGCAGAATTGTAAAAGTATCAGGTCCCCTTGTTATTGCCCAAAACATGACAGGCTCAAAGATGTACGATGTGGTATATGTTTCCGAGCATAAGCTGATGGGGGAGATCATAGAACTGGACGGGGATCTTGCCTATATTCAGGTGTATGAGGAAACAGCAGGCATTGGTGTGGGCGAACCGGTCTATCTGACAGGTGAACCCCTCTCAGTAACCCTGGGCCCCGGGCTCATTGAGTCCATATATGACGGTGTACAGAGACCCCTTGACCTGATATACGAGCAATCGGGCGATTTCATACCCCGCGGTATTGCAGTGGATCCGATTGACAAGAAGAAGAAATGGAAATTCAAGGCAACAGTTAAGAAGGGTGACAGTGTGACAGGCGGAGATGAGATAGGAGAGATCAGGGAGACAACACTTGTCAATCACAAGATAATGGTGCCCCCCGGTATTGAAGGAGAAATAGTGTCCATCAAATCAGGGGAATTCAATGTTGAGGAAACCATTGCTGTTGTCAAGACAAAAGAGGGCAAAGAGAATATACAGATGATGCAGAGATGGCCTGTGAGAAAACCGAGGCCGTACAGGAAGAAACTGCCGCCTGAAATACCGCTCTTTACGGGGCAGAGGGTCGTGGACATGATATTCCCCCTTTCAAAGGGGGGAACAGCATGTGTTCCCGGACCATTCGGTTCAGGCAAAACAGTTATACAGCATCAGCTTGCCAAATGGGCCGATGCTGAGATTATTGTATATATAGGATGCGGGGAGAGGGGCAATGAAATGACGGATGTGCTTCTGGAATTCCCCGAACTGATTGACCCCAAGTCAGGCGAACCGCTCATGAAGAGGACAGTTCTTATTGCCAATACATCCAATATGCCTGTTGCAGCGCGTGAAGCATCCGTATATACAGGCATTACAATTGCCGAGTATTTCCGGGACATGGGATACTCCGTAGCACTCATGGCTGATTCCACATCAAGATGGGCTGAGGCAATGAGGGAGATATCGGGTCGTCTTGAGGAAATGCCCGGTGAAGAGGGCTATCCCGCATATCTCGGTGCGAGAATAGCATCATTCTATGAGAGAGCAGGAAGGGTGTCCACACTCTCATCAAATGATAATGAAGGGGCGCTCTCTGTAATAGGCGCTGTATCACCTCCGGGCGGAGACCTCTCCGACCCTGTTGTTCAGGCAACACTGAGGGTTGTCAAGGTCTTCTGGGCACTTGAGGCAGAACTTGCCTACAGGAGGCATTTCCCCGCAATTTCATGGCTCAATTCATATTCTCTTTACATTGAAAATATCAGGGATTATGTCACGGAGAATGTTGCAGGGGATTTCTTTGAGCTCCAGGGCCGGGCAATGAAGATACTTGAAGAGGAGTCTGAGCTGGAGGAGATAGTCCGGCTAGTAGGCGTGGATTCACTGTCAGGCAATGACCGTCTCATACTGCTTACAGCAAAGATGTACAGGGAGGACTTCCTCCATCAGAATGCATTCCATGAAATAGATACATATTCCTCAATTGAAAAACAGCACAAGATGATGAGTGTTATTGATTATTTCTATGAAAGGGCAAAGGAATACCTGCAGAAGGGTGTTGATATTGAGGATATTGAAAACATGAAGGTCAGGGACAATATTGCAAGGATGAGATACATCCAGCAGGAGAATATAGAGAAGATAGACAAGGTAAAGGATAAGATAGAGGATGAATTCAAATCCCTATTAAAGAAACAAACGGGGGATGACAATGCTTAAAGAATATAAAAGTGTTATAAACATATCCGGACCCCTTATGCTCATTGAGGGTGTTGAGGGAGTCAAATACGAGGAGATCGTTGAAATATCACTGCCTGACGGTTCAAAGAGAACAGGCCGCGTGCTTGAGGTGAACAGGGACAAAGCCCTCATACAGGTCTTTGAGGGAACAACAGGCATTGATGTTGACAGGACAAAGGTCAAATTCCTCGGCAAGGGCATTGAACTGAATCTCTCTGAGGATATGCTCGGCAAGGTCTTTACAGGCCTTGGAAAGCCCAAGACAGAGAGTGACAGGATAATCCCCGAGATGAGCCGTGATATCAACGGTTCTCCCATCAATCCGTTTGCGCGGAATTATCCCAATGAATTCATTCAGACAGGCATATCATCCATTGACGGCCTCAATACACTGGTCAGGGGACAGAAACTGCCCATATTCTCAGGCTCCGGTCTGCCGCATAACAGAATGGCTGCCCAGATTGCCAGACAGGCAACTGTTCTCAAGTCAGAGGAGTCCTTTGCTGTTGTATTCGGCGCAATGGGCATCACATTTGAGGAATCGCAGTTCTTCATCAATGATTTCAAGAAGACAGGTGCAATAAACAGGTCTGTGCTCTTCCTCAATCTTGCCGATGACCCGGCAATTGAAAGAATAGCCACACCGCGTGTTGCACTGACATGCGCAGAGTATCTTGCCTTTGAGAAAGGCATACATGTGCTTGTCATACTGACGGATATTACCAATTACTGTGAGGCATTGAGGGAAGTGTCTGCTGCAAGGAAGGAAATCCCCGGAAGAAGGGGGTATCCCGGATATCTCTATACAGACCTTTCAACAATTTACGAGAGGGCAGGCAGAATAAAGGAGAAGGAAGGGTCCATAACAATGATACCCATTCTTACAATGCCTGAGGATGACAAGACGCATCCCATACCCGATCTTACGGGCTATATTACAGAGGGGCAGATAATACTGTCAAGGTCACTGCACAAGAAGAGAATATCTCCGCCTGCTGACGTGCTGCCGTCACTCTCCCGTCTCAAGGACAAAGGCATAGGCGCAGGCAAGACAAGAGAGGATCATGCTGACCTGTTCAATCAGCTCTATGCTGCTTATGCGCATGGTAAAGAGGCAGAGGAACTGGCTGTTATACTGGGAGAAGCTGCTCTTTCAGATATGGATAAACTGTATCTCAAATTTGCTGAGAATTTTGAGGAGCAGTATATTTCCCAGGGTGAATACGAGAACAGGACTATTGAAGAGACACTGGACCTCGGATGGAAACTCCTCTCCATATTCCCCAAGGGCGAGCTCAAGAGGGTGCGCGATGAGTTTATTGAGAAGTACTATATGAAGGCAAAGGGCAAGACACCTGAAACAGAAGAGGTGGAAGAGGACTACGCTGAAGGCAAGGAAGATGAAGAGCCCTCCGGCAGTGAGAATAGCAAAGAGGAAAAAGAGGGAAAAGAGGAAAAATCCCCTGAAGAGGAAAAGGGAAAAGACGAAAACAGGGATAAATAATGATACAGCAGAATGTCAATGCAACAAGAATGGAGCTTCTTAATCAGAAGAAGCGCCTCAAACTGGCAAAAAGGGGGCATAAGCTCCTCAAGGACAAGCAGGATGAATTGATGAGGCAGATGATGCTCCTCATTGACGAGGTTAAGGAACTTAGGGTGAATATTGAAGAGGAGTTTCAGTCCATACTTTCCGGATTTATGCTTGCAAAGGCGGAGATGGAGAGGGATGAGATAGAAGAGGCACTGGCAATGCCTCAGAAAGAAGTGACACTGGATGTTGAAGAGAAGAACCTCATGTCTGTAAAAGTGCCCCGGTTTACAAAGAATGTGAAGGGTAATATCATATCCTACGGATACATGAATACAACAGGTGAAATGGATATTGCCCTGATTGAATTTGATAAATTCCTTGAATCACTCTTTGAACTGGCTGAAAAGGAAAAGACAGTGCAGCTCCTTGCTGATGAGATAGACAAGACGAGGAGGAGGGTCAATGCACTGGAGTACAAACTCATACCCAATCTTGAAGACACTATTAAGTATATTACAATGAAACTGCAGGAAATGGAAAGAGCCACACTGACGCGCCTTATGAAGGTGAAGGACATTGTGAGGGAGCATTAATGGAATTCCTTATATTTGCCTCTACAATACTGCTTGTTAAATCACTGAGAAACAATGAGGGTGAATTGTTCAATGTGCCCCATTATCTCAATATACCACTGGGCACAGTAATGTTCTTTATGTTCATACGCTTCTTCATCGGCGGCTTCCCCACACTGCTGCATTCAATAGTGTCAATTATAATTGCATTTATCTTTCTTGCTGATATAATCAAGATACTGGCTGCAGGAAAAAAAGATACAATAGAAACAGCCGGCAGGATAATAAGGGGGTTTTCGCTCCCCATAGCTGCTGTAGGCATTATCCTGGGTTTTATCGGTCTCTTTATAAAATACTAAAACGGAGGAATCATGAAACGAATCATAATTACCGCAATAATCATACTCACTGTTTTCCTTGCAGGATGCGAGGCAAGCTCTGATGCTCAGAGGAATGCACTGGGAAAGAGGAATGATAAAGAAATGGTGAAGGAAGAGAGTTTTACACCTCCGGCAGACGGGAAAATAACAAAACCCCAGGCTGATAAATATATTGCTGTTGCCAAGCGCCTCAATCAGGCAATAGAAGAGCAGATTGTCATAATGCAGGAGTTTTACGAGAAGTATGATATTGAAGGCAAAGAGGAAATAGAGTCATTGGAGAACAATGACGAGGCAATGGAGCGCTGGGATGAGATCCTCAAGGAATGGGAAGCAAAAGAGACAAGGATATATAAAGACGAGGGCCTCTCGTCAGATGAATTTGACTGGATTGCCTCTGCTCTTATTGATGACAAGAATAAGGCAGTAAGACTCATTGTGCAGCAGGAACTCTCCCCGGAAAACAAGTAGAATAAATTTTGTAAAGGGGGCATTATGAGGTATTATGCATTGATAGTACTGTCTGTTGTACTGCTGATAACAGGCTGCACATTATCAGACAGGAGTCCTGCCAATATCAGTGACTGGTTTCCTGCATTCAATGAGGGGGACACTGTCTCGTATTATGTCAGTGATTCAATGTTTGTGCATTGGGAAACAGACACATTGACACTGGAGAATTCAGATAAAGATACTTATTCAGCATATGAAGAGATTGTATCAGTAAATGAAAGCAGTTCAATGATTACAGTCAAGATAAATTATTGGGATAACAATGATTCCCTCTCCGGTTATTACTATATATGTGATAAAGTAAATCACAGGATATGCCTCAGTTATGACAGTGTGCCGGGAACAGGGGATGTTGTGCTCCTGACAGTACCGGTTGATTCGGGAACAGGATGGAGTTCAGACGGATATTCAGGCGAGTCCTACAGCTTCTCCATAACTCAAAATCCGTCAAAGAAACGCGTGTATAATAATGACTATTACAATGTCCTGCCTGTTGAAAGCAATGAATTGCTTCATGGCAAGCTCTATGAGATATTCTGGTGGTCATATGAGCACGGGCTTGTCAGAAGGGTCATTACATCCAGAACAGTGGATGATATCGGCACCTGCGGATATGTTGAGAGAGTAAGAACACTCAAGTATTCGCGGTCCAGCAGGGATTGACCCCTGTATATGTTGCAGTGTATTCTCTCAATAACTGCAGCAGCAATAATCAAAAATACAATATATCAAAGGGGTGATGAAAGTCATGAGTGACTATAAGGTAAAAGGGAGTTCAATCAATTCAAAATTTGATTATATTGAGGAGAATTATTCCCAAGAGGACCTGGAGGAATTCAAGAAAGTCATTGAGAACATGATTGATTTCCCTGTCCTGGATTCCCAATGGTATGATTTTGATGTGTATGAGAAGATAAACAGGACAATAGCGCGCGTCTATTTTGGAAACGACATGGAGAAACTGCTGGATGTGGGCAAATACTCTGCAGTAAAGGTTCTTACCGGTGTATACAGCGCATATGTGAGAAATCATGACTTTATTGCTTTCTTAAAGAGAATATCAATGCTTCATTCACGCTTCTACAATAAGGGTAAAATGGATGTTGATTTCAATAGAGAGGATAATACATGCACAATAGTGCTCCACTCAGCGCCCCGGTATCCCGAATCGGATAATTATATTGCTGCCGGTTTCTATGCGGGGGCAGCAGAGATCTGCGGGAAGAAGAATATCAAATATTCCATTATTGAAGAGAATGATAGTGTAAGATTTGAACTGACATGGAAAGAATAGTATCTATCTGATAAATTGACCTGATGAATACTCAAAATTGATAAAGAATGTTCTTGCATTATTATAATAATAATTCACATTGTCATCCTGAGAGAAAATATTCCTCACACCGGTCTTCAGTGCAATGGGTGCATGGAAAACAATATAGGCAGATGCTATATTTGTAATGTCCTTGTGTACATACTGAATTTCATGAACAATGCCTGCACTGAAATGCTCTCTGTCATGTCTTATGTGAATATCAGCGTAATTCCGCCTGTCCCATCCTGTTTTCACTGTATTGAATGATGTCTCAAGGAGTGTCCTGTCAAAACGCTTGAAATAACCTGCTCTTATCTTATACTGTATATCACTGTAATGTATGTCCCTGTAAACATCCGGCTGATCGGCAAGATGCGCTCTGACATCAAGGGAGAATGAATAAACCCGCATTAATGTATTAAGGTTGTATACAAATTGATGCCTGTAATAATCAGTACTGTCCATTGCATATGAAAACATACTCGCATAATCAATGGGTCTTGAATGCCTGAATCCACTGCTGACAGTCAGTGAATAATTTTCATTACCCCCTGAATAGGACAGGACAGGGTATATGAGATTATCATAAAACTCCAGTCCGGCGTGCAGTTCATTGTATCCTACTGTAATGCCCACATGTTTGGGCATATAGGCGGAATGCATTCTTACAGTGTATTCATTGGGAATGAATGCCAGTGAAAATCGGTGAATCAGGTCATGATGAAGATTATTGTCACTATTAAGCAATACAAAAGGACTGTAAGAAATATCAATACTCCTGAAATGAAGGCGTGCAAATGGAGAGAGGGGTATTGATGAATATCTTACCCCTCCTTGATTCCTGTACAGTGCATGCGTCCCGATGCCTGCGCTGATATTGTCAGTTATGGATTTATTGCTGTATATAATGGTGCGGGATACTGTGCGTTCACCGGTATTATGTATAAATGAATTAATACAAAAATCACTTCTTATAATATCACTGTAGAAAACAGATGAATTGTCCGAGGCAATACCTGTCTCAATGAATGTATAGGATGGTCTGCTGATTGTATGGGGCATGGGAAGCTCCCATACCTCAGGCACATAGAGATCATAATGCTCTGCAATTAAGAATGCGGTCAGTATCAGTCCAATAATGAGGAAACAGCACTTTCGCACGGTTCTATAACCCCCTTCTCAGTGATAATACCTGTTATGAGTTCAGCAGGCGTGATGTCAAAAGCAGGATTGTATATATTATTTGATACAGAAATGGGCGTTCCCATGATGCTTCTTATCTCCTCAGTGTCCCTCTCCTCTATATCAATGGAGCTCCCCGAATGCAACTGCCTGTCTATAGTGGATGTGGGTGCTGCAATAAAGAACGGGATATTGAAATGACGGGCTAAGACAGCACTCTCCAGTGTGCCTATCTTATTGGCAGTATCACCATTCAGTGCAATCCGGTCAGCGCCAGTGATAACTGCGTCTATTCTGCTGCTGTTCATCAGAGTCCCCCTCATGCTGTCTGTGATAAGTGTGTGCGGCACACCCTGTTTCATTAGTTCATAGACAGTAAGACGGCTGCCCTGAAGGAGTGGCCGCGTTTCCGGCACATAAACATGAATATCTTTATTTGTATTATATAACTCATACAAAACCCCCAGGGCAGTGCCGATCCCCGGTGTTGCAAGCATGCCTGTATTACAGTGAGTCAGTATATTTTTGTATTTACTGAGTGCTACAATACCATGTTTTGCCATTGAATTGCATGTTTCAATCTCAAAGTTCTTTATCTTTTCTGCTTTTTGATAGAGTTGATGCCGCATTGAAGCAGTATCACCATCCATGCTTTTGAGAGCAATAAGCATATCATTGAGATTATTGAATAGATTGACTGCAGTGGGTCTGCTCTTCTTGAGGTAATCTATATTGGAAACGACTTTCTCTCTGAAACAGTCAGGGTCAATCATTCTCGCGTCCATGAAACAGCCGTATGCAGCAGTGACCCCTATGGCAGGAGCTCCCCTCACCCTGAGGTTTCTTATTGCTTCAAAGAATGAATCAATTGTAATGAGTTTGATATATTCTTCATTACCGGGCAGTTTTGTCTGGTCAATGATCTCAGCATAATTCTCTGTGAAATTAAAGAAGGGATTATTCATTACCCCTGTCCTTGGGCGCCCTGTAGTATATACCGCGCTGTCCCCTTTCTATAATGAGTTTTTTTTCAGCAAGCAGTATATCAAGGTATTTATTGATTTCCATTGCCTTGAGACCCAGAATTTCCTCCATATCCTCCATTGTTGCAGGCCTTCTTTCCGTGAGTTTGACTATTGCTGCCTCTGCATCCTCCCTGTAGCTGCTTATCTCCTTCCTGCTCTTGTATTTGGAAATGATCTCAGTGCTCTCATAATCCAGCTGATTCTTAATTCTCTCAAGTGTTTTCTTGGATGCCTTCTTGAGACCCGCCTCAGTTCCCGGTCTGTCCATTGTATTGAGCTGCACCCTGTCGGGTTTTATCCTGTGCACAGCTCCTTTAAGTGCAGCAATTTCTTCAGTTGAATCATTATACCCTTCAAGAATGAATATCTCCAGCCATATCTCACCGTCAAGCATCAGTGAAAATGACTCAAGCCCCTCAATGATCCTGTCAATCCTAATGCCTTCAGCCGGCCTGTTGATTTGCTCAAATGTCTCCTGCACTGCACTGTCCAGTGAAGGCAGCACAATGTCTGTCTTCAGTAGTGCCTTTCTTACATCGAGAATATTGATAGTAGTGGAATTGGTAAGCATTGCTGTCTTGAGCCCCGGGTAATTATCCTTTATAAAATCAGTGATCTCCCCAATACCTGTATGCAGTGTCGGTTCCCCTGCACCTGAGAATGTGGCAAAATCCGGCATGGGATTATGCTTCAGATAATGATCCAGTTCCTTTAATACAGTGTCAGTCGGCACAAACTCCTGCCTGTTCATTGTCTTATCAGTGGTCTTGCCGCATTCACAGTACACACAGTCCAATGAGCATGTCTTGTGCGGAATAAGGTCAATGCCCAGTGATATGCCCAGACGCCGCGACGGAACCGGCCCGAAAATATATTTATAATTCATGCCTCAATTTTATCATAGTGAGAGTGATATTTCAAGTTAAGTTGATAAACAGTATATACGAAAGGTTCTCACTATTGACTGAAATCGGATTTTCTATTATAGTTTTACAGGAGGTATATATGAAAAAGAGTTCCTTTTTTCCAGTCTATCTGATTTTTTTTGTTCTTCTTTTCTCAAGTACAGCGTCGGACAGCCTGTATTTGAAAACAATAGGTTATTATCCGGGCAATCAGATAAATGGTATCTGCGCAAATGATACAACTCTGTTTATTGCGAGCGGAAAGTCAATCAATAGTTTTGTGCTGTCAAGCATACAATATCCCGACTTGCTGGGAAGTATAGAACATACCGGAGCAGTTTACGATATATCATCACGAGATAATTATCTGTTCAGTGTCTGCGGTAATGACGGAATAGGAATATTTGATTTCTCAGATCTTACTTCACCATTAATGGTAAAGCATATAGATGTGACGGGATTTTTAGACAAAGTATTTATTTATGATAATCATCTGTATGCAAGAAAAGACACTAACAGTATCTTAATTTATGATATAACAGATTTAAATAATCCTATTTTAAGCAAAACCCTCAATTCTTCAGGCCCTATTATTGATTATTTTGTTGACAATGACTTTATACATATAATAGCAGATTCAACAGAACTGTATGTCTATGATAAAAGCACCCATGACAGACTGATATCTTTCTCCGAATCCAATCATTTCCTTGATGTATCGGCGGGAGATTCGCTTGTTTGTCTTGCTGTTGAGGATATTGGTCTAAAGATATACAGAATACAAAGCGACAGTACTATAGCACCCTTATCTGTCTACAGCACAACAGGAATCAGAAATCTGTATATTGATGCAAATACTGCTTATATCTATCATAATACAGATGATATTGCTTCAATTGATATAACCCATCCCGCCAGCCCCTCACTTCTGGACAACTTAGATATGATTTCTGGAAATGCAATAAATGAGATAGTGGGGAATGCAGATTATCTGTTTCTGGAGCATTCAAATGTGTACTCAAACACCAGTGCAGTGGTCAAATCTGACAGGACGAATTTGACAAGAGAAACGGTCTATGCTGTTCCGATTCTCACAGAAGCAATAATTGAATATAACGATTACATTTATGTTTTTACATGTTTTGATGGAGTTTATGTCTTTGATGAATCAGGAGGCACTATTGAATTGATAAATCACCGTAACTGGGTTGGAAGCATTTCTTATATCAGAGATGTCCATAGACACAACAATACGCTTTTTGCTCCTACCCGTACATCCAAAATTGTGATGCTTGATATCAGCAATCAGTCAAGTCCCGGTTATGTGGGTTCTATTTATAGCAATACACCCGGCTATCTGGATACTAAAGATGATATCATGTTTTCGGCCAATGGATGGGGCGGGATGAATGTATATGATATATCCAATGTGAGCAGTCCGTCAAAAATAGGCTCTCTTCAGATTGATGATGAATATGTTAAGGATATAACTGTCAAAGACACAATTGCTTATATGGCAGTAGGTGGCTATGGTCTTGCTGTAGCTAATATCAGCGATTACAGCAGTCCACAGGCAATAGGTTATTGTCATGTACCATCAGCAGGACGACAGATTGCAGTAAGGGGGAATACTGCATATCTTGCAAATAATGCACTATGTACTATTGATGTGACATATCCTGCCTATCCTTATGAACTGGAGCATTTTTATCTTCCTTCATTTTGCAGCAAAATGATTGCTTCAGGAGATCATCTGTTTATCAATGCAGAATCCAGTGGCATATTTGTTTACGATATCTCGGATATTTATCCGGTCCAATGTGCATATTATAGGAATGATTTTGCAGGAAAAAATATTTATTATGATGATAATGAAGGTGTGTTGTATGCTACAGGAACGGGGGCAGGCGTAAGAAAATTGAAATTCGGACTATCCGGTCTCCCGGATAATAAAAGAGAAGAGAATAGAGCCAATGAATTTACATATCAATTAACAGGTTCATATTTAATCATTGAAATTCCAGACATTTACCCGGAAAGATTTATCATTAATCTGTTTGATGCTTCAGGCAGATGTTTAAAAACCGTAAACAGCGAATCATTCAGTCAGAAAAGGAGAATAACAATAGATTTGAATGAATTCCCACCTGGTGTGTACTTTGCCCGTTTATCTTCAGATAGATTTAAAGCAAATCAGAAAATTTTCTATTTGAAATAGGAGAAAACATGAGAATAATAAAGGGAAACATCACAATAATATTATTAATTCTTTCGGCTTGTTCACTGTTCAATCCTGAGCCGATGCAATATATAAAAATAGAAATAATCAATCGAGAAGAGGCAGAAGTTACAGTTGATGCCGCCGATTTTGAGAACATTGAATCAATGAGCCTTTATGAGGGGGACTCGTTGATTGAAGAGTATCAGTATAGTGACACCATAATGGATACTATACCCATTATCATTGAATCATTCAGAAATAATAATTATTATTTGCTGTTGAATAATTCAGATAAAACCACTGATACAGTATTCCATCAATTCTCCGACACAACCAGACCGGAGGGCAGTTTAAACATTGAACATCTTGACAAAAGCAATATTGTTCTTGATATAAATAGTTTTGATGAGGATGATGTTGCTGTCTGTGATGTATATATAGACGAGCGTCTTGTTGAGTCATACAGTGGTGCTGATACTATTTGCGATACAATAGATATTAAAGATTATCTGACATCTGAGTCAATCAGCGTGAATGTGAATGTATACGATAAATCCGGCAATTACAGCACATTGACAAATGATTACGGGTCCTGGCAATTGAGCCTTAATATTGTTGGCGAGTATGAATTCTATGATAAATTATCGGATTTAGATTTCAGTGACAAATATCTCTATGCAACTTCTCCTATCTATGGGCTTAGAATTTTTGACTTCTCTGACCCTGCAAATATCACTCTAATCTCTTCTGTACATTATCCATGGTTCCGTTCTTGTTATGAAACTATTCTAGAGGATGAATATGCATATATGTTTGCAGGAGGTCTACAAATTATTGATATATCCGATCCTGTTTTCAGCAGTTTTGTCTCCAAGTTTGAGGTTGGATATCTAACTACCGGAGGTTTTATAGCAGACAATGTTGCCTATATAGCAGACCCTTCTTATGGTGTTTATATAGTGGATATAAGCGACAAGGAAAACCCACTTCAATTATCTCTTTGGGATAGCGGAGGAAGCCCCCGGGATGTTCTGGTTTACAATGATCTTGCATATATTATTGATAATCAGGAGGGATTGATAATACTGGATATCAGCAATAAGCAAACACCTGTGGAGATATCCAGAACGGACATACCGGGCGGTACAGAAGAAATAGGAATCAAGGGAAATTACGCATATATATCCTGTTCAGACTATGGCTTGATAGTTATGGATATATCGGATAGTACAAATCCTGTGAAAGTAACTGAATCAAAGTTTTACGGCGATAATTCCGATCTGGATATTTACGGAGATATGCTTTTTGTTTCAGGTGAAACATCGGGTTTAAGGGTATTTAATATAGGAAATCCGGAAGAGCTGGACGAGATTTTCCAATATCAAGACTCCAATGAACCTTTCTATCAATTCTGTATTGCAGGTGAGTATTTTGTAGGTTCACTTGATGATTACATCATAGTCATTGACCCCGAGTACAGTATCAACATAAAAAAACAGCATTAGATTTACTTGTCTGTTTCAACTACCGGAGATTTGGATTCAGTCTTAGGGTTATTTATATTTAAAATGCTTGTATTGCCTCATCTATTTTACATGCATTAGCCCCGGGATTGCGGAGAAAGTAAGGGGAAAATATGAATTATATGTCGAAATTTTGAAGAAATATCGACACAAACAAAAGATATGTCTATGGTGTAAACATGAATAAAATAGTCATTTGTGTTGCATTTGTGCTGCGCAAAACTGTTTATGTTGCAAATAATCCGATATCTGCGACACAAGAGGCTTTAAATATGTTATAATTATAGTATGATAAATTGATTCGTTAGGAGGCCTTGCAATGCCTCCTAACATACAAGAAGTGTGATGAAATATTTTGCAATTGTTTTCAATAGCTATCAAGAGGATAGGATTTGATGAAAAAGTGCATTAAAGTACAGTACGGAAGCAAGGTTTTCCCTGTCAATGCGGAGTTCAGCAGGAGAAAGACATTCTCAGTGACTGTCTATCCGGACCAGACAATAGTTGCAAAGATTCCCGACAATGTGAGTGAAAAGCGGGCATTGGAGCTTCTCAAGAAGAAATCGCGCTGGATCAATGAAAAGATGCAGTATTTTGAGAAGTTTCAGCCTATAATCAAAGAGAAGCACTACATGAGCGGTGAAGAGTTCTACTATCTGGGCAGGCAGTACAGATTGAATATTATTAAAAGCAGGAAAGAGGATGTAAAACTCAAGGGCAAATTCATCAATATCTATACAACCCATACCCAAGACAGACAGAAGAAGAAACAGCTCATATATAAGTGGTATAGAGACCATGCAGTGCAGTATATTACAAAGAGAATAGAACTGTACAGCGGGAAATTCAAAAAGCGCGGCATAGAGGCAGAGGAGATCCGTTTCAGGAGAATGAAGAGGCGCTGGGGCAGCTGTTCAGGCAAGAGAATCATTACATTCAATACTGAACTGGTGCGCGCGCCTGTTCACTGCATTGACTATGTGATAATCCATGAGTTTATTCATCTGAAATACATGAAGCACGATAAGAAGTTCTACAGGACACTGGAATATATAATGCCTGACTGGCAGTTGCGCAAGGAGCGTCTGGAAGGGGTGCAGATACCTGAATAATGCTGTGGTGAAACCGGACTCCAAAATACGCCATTTCACTTGATTTTACTTTGATTATATCCTAATATCTTTACTATATGAAAAAATTAAAGAGCATTATTACATCATGGTCAATCCGCAAGATGATCATACTGCTTATAATACTGATATTATTCCTCCTGATACTTGTTCTTGTATGGTCACTTATCAATATTGTTCTGCTCAGTAAAGCGAGCAATTCAATACTCAAAGAGAATTATGACAGTATTCTCTACTCAAATAAGATGATAACATCCTCGGAAAGGGAAGACAGTGCAATACTGCTCATATTCAGCGGATATGAGGATGAGGGCATTGAACAGTTCAATAAGCACAAATCCATATTCATGGATAATCTCTCAAATGCCAAATCCAATATCACAATAGAGGAGGAATCTGCTGTACTTGATTCCCTTCAGGCATATTATCTCAATTATATCAATATGTTTGAGAATCTCCTGAGGAAGAAGGACAGTGCTGAAAATGCTGATTCCAATTCCCTCGGTCAGTATTACTATCAGGAGATATTCCCTGTATTCAACAGGATAAGGGTCTTCTGTGATTCCCTGAAGACACTCAATCAGAATCAGATGCAGAAGGCAAATACAAATGCCATTAACAGAGGGGAATATGCTGCAACATCAACCCTTGTAATAGGCCTGATTGCAGTGTTTATGGGTATTATCTTCGGTATTCTTGCATCAAACCGGATAGTGAGATCCCTCTTCAAGGTCATTGATGCCACCAATAAGATATCTGCCGGAAACTATAAGATAAATATCAAGCCGGACAATATCTATGAAACGGATGTGCTTGCCAATGAACTGATGAAAATGGCGAGAAAACTGGATTCATTCCAGAAAATGCAGATAGAGCGTATTATCAATGAGCAGAAGAAAACAGATATTGTATTCAAGAGCCTGCAGGACGGTATTATTGTTGTGGATAAAGACGGACAGATAAAGAATGTAAATCCCAAAGCAAAAGAATTTTTGGGAACTGTTGCTGACAGTATTATTGGAGAAAACATATCAGGGATTCTCTCTGTTATTGAAAGTGAGAAGAAAGAAAAACAGATTCTTGATTTTATAACAGGTGAGAGCAGTTCGCTTGAAGCAGTCAATGTCAAGATGGATTCCCATTACTATGAGATAAATCTGATATCACTGGAAACAGATTCAGGCAAACGCTTCGGCTCAACACTGCTCATACATGATATAACGAGAATGGTTGAGATAGGGCAGATGAAAACGGATTTCATATCAACTGCTTCCCATGAATTGCGCACACCGGTGACATCAATAGAGATGAGCATAAACCTTATCAAGGAAAAACTTGAAGAAAGAACGGATAAAAGCGAGAAGGAATTGCTGGATATTGCAGTAGAGGATGTCTATAGATTGAAACTCCTTATCAATGACCTGCTTGACATGTCCAAACTGGACAGGCAGAATATTATCACAAAGGTGCATGATATAGAAGATATTATCAAAATTCCCGGAAGCATCAGGAAAACCAAAATGAAGAATAATGATTATGACTTCAAGTATGAAAAAACTGATGCAGACGGAAAGATTAAAATTGACCATTCAAAGATGTATCTTGTATTCAAGAATCTTATTGACAATGCTGTCAAGTATTCAAAGAAGGGGAGCACCATTAAGATGAGTTCATCAATAAAGAATGATTATTACTACTTCTCCATTATAAACAAGGGAAACAAGATTCCCAAGTCACAGGAGAAGAATATATTTGAAAAGTTTGTCAGATTGAGTCAATCCGACCATACCCCGGGCACAGGCCTCGGTCTTGCAATGTGCAAGAAGATCATTGAATATCACGGTGGGAGAATCTGGATAGACCAGTCATCTGAAGATACCAATAAATTTGTCTTTAAACTACCACTCTATAGAGGAGATGAAAATGAGGAAGATACTGATAGTTGATGACGAGAAAAACATTCTCAAAACAATAAAGACATCGCTTGAAGGAGATGATGTCAGGGTTGATACTGCAATGAATGGAGAGGAGTGCCTTGATCTAATTGAGGAGAAGGAGTTTGATCTGATTCTGCTGGATTTGAAGATGCCTGTTATTGACGGCATTGAGGTCCTTAAACGGCTTTCGGAGAAGGAGGTCTTTATCCCTGTTGTAATCATTACAGCGCATGGCACAATTGACAAGGCAGTGGAGGCAATGAAACTCGGTGCAGTTGATTTCATACAGAAGCCGTTTTCGCCCAATGAGATAAGAGAAATAGTTGATGACATGTTTGAGCGCAATGAGGTTGTTGAGGAAAACGCAAGCACATACAAGGATTATTTTCACTTAGCCAAGAAATCCGCACAAAAGAGAGAATATGACAAAGCGCTTGATTATGCATTTAAGTCACTGAATAAGGAAGAGGAGATACCGGATGTATTTCTCTTTATCGGATTTATTTATGAAGTTATCAATGAACATGACAAGGCAATGAAATACTATAATGCCACATTATCCATAGAACCGGGGAATCAGTATGCTCTTGACCGCATAAAGAAACTCGGTGACAATCTGTAAGGATGTGATATGTATATTATAATTGTAGGCTGCGGGCGTCTCGGCTCATATCTTGCCAATAATCTTTCCAAGAAAGAGCAGCAGGTCGTTATTGCGGATAAATACGCATATGCTTTCAATAAACTGTCTGAGCATTTTGACGGATTTAAGGTTGAGGGGAATGCCACTGAAATGTCAGTGCTTGAATCAATGAAGGCAAGTGACGCGGATGTTTTTATTGCTGTTACGGAAAATGACAATATCAATCTGATGCTTGCCCAGATAGCACAGAAGCATTTTGCAATCAAAAAGGTTATTGCAAGGGTAAATCATCCCAAGAGAATGTCTGTGTTTTCTGTGTTCGGCATTGACACAATATGCCCCACGAATATTGCAGGCGAAAAACTCTTAAACTCACTGGATTTGTAATATGGATATAATAATTGTAGGAGATGAAATTGTCATCTATTTTCTCACAAAAGCATATATAGGCAAAGGGCATTCTGTCACTGTTATAAACAGGTCAAGGGAAGAAAGTGAGTTTATGGCAAAAAACACCAATGCCAAAATTGTTCTGGGGGATGCATCTGATCCCGAGGTATTGGAGGATGCAGGTGTGCATACAGCTGATTATCTTGTTTCACTGACACCCAATGATCATGATAATCTCATAATATGCCAATTGGCTCAATTCAAATTCGGTGTTTCAGAGACATTTGCCCGTGTCAATGATCCGGACAATGAAGCCATATTCAAGGAATTGGGCATAAAGAATATATTTTCATTCACCAATGACCTGGCTTCACTTATTGAACAGCAGTCATATGTTGATGATGTGCTGAGCCTGGGGCCTGTGAGCGGCGGTAAAATTGTGGGATTTGCCATTGATATAAAGGAGAGCTCTGATGTTGTGGGACAGCAGATAATGGAATTGGAACTGCCGCCCAATACACTCATACTCTCTATTGAGAGGGGTGAAGATGTTATGATCCCCAATGGGACAACAAGAATAACAGCCAAAGACAGGATCACTATTTTCACTGCTGCGGAGAATCAGAAAAAAGCAGTTAATCTGTTTCTGCCCAGTGATGATGAGGCACAGATTTGAGAATCAATCAGAAGAACAGAATAATATACATCAGCTTCTTCAAGTATATTGCTTTTTTATGTTTCTTATGGGGAGGCCTCTATCTGCTCCCTGTTTTGATGTGTTTTTTTGACAGATCAGAATTGTCATATTCCCATTATTTTTATATACCTGCCGGAATACTTGTTGTCACAGGGCTTATTCTCTATTTAATAACAGGCAGACGCCAGTACCCCGGAATCAGTTTATACTCAAGCCGTGTGCTCATATTAATAATGTGGATGCTCTCCATACTGATAAGCACTGTCCCTTTTATGCTTCTGGCAAAAGTCCCCTTTCTTCTGGCTCTTTTTGAATCCACCAGCGGCCTGACCACAACAGGGCTGACTGTTGTGGACGTGAAGGCGCAGACCCATATGCTGCTTTTCTGGAGGAGCCTGCTTCAGTTTGTCGGAGGTGCGGGATTTGCAATAATAATGGTCACATTTGCAGGCAATACATCAATTAATTTTGCAATTGCAGAGAGCAGGGATGAATATCTTGTCCCCAATATAAAGAGCTCATCACTTATTATTCTCAAACTCTATTTCACTTATGCAATAGCAGGCATTGCAGCCTACACCCTTTTCGGCATGGGACTGTTTGATGCAATAAATCACACATTTGCCGCAGTATCAACAGGAGGGTTTTCAACACAGGTTAACAGTATAGGCGCATGGAACTCTGTGCCAATAGAGATAATCACCATAGTGCTGATGATTATGGGCGGCACGAGTTTCCTCTCCGCATACACCCTCTCGCAGGGGAATGTAAAGGCATTTCTGAAGAATTCGGAGATAAAGCTGATGTTCTTCCTTGTCATTATCGGATTCACGGCAATTATTGTTTCCCTGGGCAGTATGTTCTATAATTCAGTGAGTAAAGTCGTGAGGGTCGCTGTTTTTGAATCTGTTTCGGCAATAACAACAACCGGCTTTTCAACAGTGGGATACGGCAATTGGCCTCTCTCCGGCCTCTTCTTTATTATTATATTCATGGTTATAGGCGGCGGCACTTTTTCAACAGCAGGCGGTATAAAGCAGTTAAGGGTATATATACTGATAAAAACAATTATTATGCATTTAAAGAGGCAGCATCTGCCCAAACGAAGGGTTTTGATGGATTTCTTCTATAATGGGGAAAGAAGACAGAAAATTGACTATGAACAATCCAGGTCAGTTGCCTATTTTACAATTATCTATCTGATGCTTCTGGCTATAGGCATTATTATAGCATTATTCAACAACTTCAATCTGGAAACCTCTGTATTTGAGATTGCTTCCGCCCTTGGCACAGTGGGGCTTTCACTCGGCGCAACATCAGCGTCAGCACCCAAACCCGTGTTGATTTACCAGATCATTGCAATGATTCTCGGCAGACTGGAGATCTTTGTGGTAATCCTGGGATTTCTCCAATTAATAAAGGATACACGCAATTTCATGTTTTCCGGCAAATCAGCATCTCAGTCGTATGAATATCCTTCCGGACCATCAGAACAGACCTCCAAAGAGGTATAATGAAATATTTGATTTGTGTAATATTTATTCTATCCTGACATTTATTTCCGGTGAAACAGTCAATGGATTTAACCTGTCCAATGCAGTAATAGATAAAGAGGCAATTCACAGCGGCGGGCCGCCCAGAGACAGCATATCCCGCTGGATTAATTGCCTTCAGGGAAAACAATCACATTTAAGTATAATGAAGCAGATAAATATATTGAATTGAGGCATTCTACCCGGAAACCGAGTTGTGGCGGAAATAGCAGGCGCATTGTCTAATAACTGAATCTTGTCCTTGACTCCCCCTAACCCCCGATATTTATACAATTACATACATTCTGTCCAAATCCCGGGGACAGCCCTTCACATTTTTCACGTTTTACAAAATCAGGCAAACATAAATTCTGAAATAATAAGACTTAGAAAATGCTCTATTGTAAGTTTAGTGATAATAAAACATAAGTGTGAAAGATATGAAGGGCTGTCCCTGGGATTTGGAGGGTAGTTTTGACAAAATAAGGGTAAAAGGACAGATGTTGAAAACTTGACAAGCTGTTATGCATAATCTAGAACGAATAGAGCGAATAGAGTGTGTAGAACGGGTAGAACTTTAG
>JAWOBN010000028.1:0-16212 GCA_046484245.1 bacterium
GGCAATATCACGGAGCCATTTGGAGCCATTCCTGCCCGGTGCAATAACAATACTTTCTGCAGTGAGATTATTGCCTTTGTCAGTAATGACCTCAACAGTATCACTGTCTCTGATAATATCAACAACAGTTTCCGACAGGCGGAATGAGCAGCCTTTATCTTCAAGGTAATTTCTGAAATTGTTGATGATTGTCTTGGACATGTCTGTGCCTATATGCCTCTGTCTGGCAGGAATGAGCTGAACATCATTCCGCTGAGCCCTGTCAGTCCATTCCCTGTACATTGCGGGATTGGTGCCGTACAGTTCAGCAGGCGCCCCGAATTTGAGGAATACAGAATCAATTTTCTCAATATACTCTTCCGCTTCCTCTCTTGACAACGCCAGTTCATCTATGTCCATGCCTATGTCAGGTGTAAGATTGAGTTTACAGTCATTGAGAAGCCCGCCTGAGGGGAATTTATTCTTGTCAATAATGAGCACATTGCCGGTGCCATTCTCAATAAGATGATATGCGCAGAATAGTCCTGCAGGACCCGAACCTATGATTATTGTTTTGTAATCAGACATTGAATTTCCTTGTTATATTACAGATATAAATTCTAAGCAACCAGTATCATCTGTCAAGCGGATTATTGATTTTAATAAGGATATTGAATTGCCGCAATACAATAATTACTGTGCTTATTGCCAAAATGAATTTTTGCTGGTATTATTGCTTATAAATACAGAGGACTTTTCATGTATAATAAAGAGGAAATCAGATTCATACCGTCTTTCATCATTGACAAATACTTATCTGATGAATACAGCGGCACACTCAATGGTTCTATTCTCATATCCGATATCAGCGGATTCACACATCTCACAGAATCCCTCTTCAGGCTGAAAAAAGAGGGTGCGGAAGAACTCTCTGATATTTTGAAGAATATATTCACCAAAATGATATATACTGTTTACGAGAACAATGGCTTTATTGCAAATTTTGCAGGTGATGCCTTCACAGCTGTATTCCCTTCAGATAATGGATATAGAGCCCGGATATCTGCCGAGAGTATCCGTAAGAGGATACCGGATAAAGTGTCTGCAGACGGCAATGAGTACAGTCTGGGGGTCAAATCCGGTATTGACCGGGGTGAAATCACATGGCAGATACTGGGGAATAATCCCTATTCCTATCTGTTCAGCGGTCAGACAGTGATGAATGCAGCAAAAGCTCAATCAGATGCAGTTACAGGAGAAATTGCAGTGAATTGTCAAATTGATTCAGCTCAAAGTGCTGACACCAAGACGCATTATACTGATCAGGACAGCCGGAAGGCAATTGAGAGATTATTCTATAATGAAGATTATATGGAGAACATTGAATATCCAGAATTCAGGGATGTGTCATCCGTCTTCATATCTTTCAGGGATATTGAGGATATGAATCTGTTTGTGAATGATATTATTGAATCATCAGATAAATTCGGCGGATATTTCAATCTCATTGATTCAGGGGATAAGGGGAATGTTGTATTCACTATCTTCGGAGCCCCTGTTTCCAATGAGGATGACATACTGAGAAGCATAAATTATGCCAGTCATATAAGGGGTAGATACCGCAAGAATGTCAGAATAGGCATTACATACGGGAGTGTGTTTGCAGGATTCATTGGCTCAAATATCAGAGGGCATTACACAGTAATAGGGGACAAGGTCAATATTGCAGCCCGGTTCATGTCACGAGCCGACTGGGGAGACATATGGATATCAGAGAATATGGGAAGGAGTGTTCTGAATGATTTCCTCATTGAATACGGGGGCAGTCTGGAACTGAAGGGCAAGCAGGATGCAATCCCCTATTATATGCTGAAGGAACGGAGAAAGACCGGAGGCGCATTATTTTTTGAAAATCAGTTTGTGGGCAGAGATGAGGAGATTGATTCGATTAAATCATTTATTGATGAAATCAACAGGAAACACTCAACAGGGTTAGTCAATATCAGCGGTGAGGCAGGTATAGGAAAAACCCGGTTTATCTATATGTTACAGTCAATACTGACGGATTACAAACTGATATATCTCAAATGTGATGAGATACTTGCCAAGAGTCTCAATCCCATTGAATCATTCTTTGAATATATTTTTGAGATCTCGGGTGCTGATAATGATGTGAACAGCAAGGAAATATTTGATGAACACTTCTCCGGTCTTATCAATTCTGTTGAAAAGGATGAAAACAGTAAGTATCTCACTCATCAGCTGTCAAGATTGAAGTATGTGATTGAGGGCTTCATGGGAATTAATGAGAATGCCGCTTACCGGCTCCTTGACGGTAAAGCCCGTTTCAGCAACATACTGCAGTCATTCATATATTTAATGAAGATCATTGCAGGCAATAAAAAACTGTTCATTGTAATTGATGATTTCCAGTGGATTGACGCAGACACAAACTCTGTGATAAGTGATATGCTCAATCAGATCAGTAATGAACACCCCGTCCTGTGTCTCTTGCAGAGGCCTGACAGCGGCATTGATATATCCTCATTAAAACCGGACAATACGGAGCAACTGAATATTCATCTGAAGAGATTTTCACAGAATGATAATACTGCATATATAAAGAGCCTCCTTCCTTACAAACCGGATAAGCATCTCAGTGATATGATAACTGAAATGTCAGAGGGTAATCCATTCTATATAGAGCAGATTGTCCTGTATCTTCTGGAACATGATCTTATTGATTATGCCAATGAACAGTCTGTTCTGAAAGCAAAAGATATTGATATCCCGTCAGGCATATCAGGTATTATCATATCCAGAATTGATAAATTATCAAATGATGTGAAGCAGGCAATAAAGTATGCCTCTGTTCTGGGCAGGGAGTTCAATATCAAAATACTCTCCGATATGCTGAAAAGCAGTACAATTGACAGTTACCTGAAGGCGGGGAATACAGAGAGGATATGGGATCCCCTGACAGAGATCCAGTATATTTTCAAGCATGCATTGATAAGGGAAGCAGTGTATAAGATGCAGATGAATAAAAGGCTCAAACAGCTTCATCTGACTGCAGGCAATATTATTGAAGAATATTACAGGCATGATGCGCGGATGTACTCCAATCTGTCATATCATTTTGAGAAAGGTGAGTCCGGAGACAAGATGCTCTTCTATACGAAGAAAGCAGCTGAATATGCTGCAGACAATTATATGAATATGGAAGCCATTGATATGTACACCAAATACATAGAACATGAAAAGGACCCTGAAAGTATTCATTGGGCTGTACTGAAACGCGGAGAGACATTTGAAATAATCGGGGAATGGAAAAAAGCAATTGAGAATTATGAACAGGCGCTTGAATACAGCAGTAAACACAATAATAGAGAGATGCTCGCGGAATCATATAACAGGAAAGGGTTCATACTGCACAGAATGGGCAATAATGAGGAAGCATTGAGGTGTTTTGAAAAAGCAGAGGAAATTTACAGAACTGAGAACATGACAAGGGGTCTTGCAACAGTGCACAATAATCTCGGCAGTGCCTTTATGGGTCTCAATGATATGGAAAAATCAGAGTATCATTTCAAGAAATGCCTGGAAATCTTGAAGGATGGTGACGGGGATAGAAAAAAGATTATGATTAGAATGTTTGCACACAATAATCTGGGGCTCTATTATCAAAGAAAACATGATCTGGATAATGCCTCACTGCATTACAAAGAGAGTCTGGACATTGCCCATAAACTTAAATTCAGGAGGAATCTGGCAAGCCTCAATTTCGGTAATATTATGTATCTCAAGGGTGATATTGAAAAAGCTGAGTCATACTACAATAAAGCGAAAGGGAATGCAGAGCAGATAGGAGACAGGCATCTCCTGAGGGTGATAATGAATAATCTCGGTGCTATTTCAACTGCCAGATGTGAATATGAACAGGCAATGGCAATTTACAGAGAGGCGCTTTCACTTGCAGAGAATATGAATGACAGGCAGGGCATAAGAATACTCAGTCAGAATATGGGAGAGATAAATTCCTATCTCGGTGATTATGACAGTGCTGAGCAGTACATGAGAAGAGCTGTTGATACAGCGGAGACCATGAGTGACAAGAAGGCAATGGGGACAGCAAACGGGAAACTCGGCATAATATTATTTGAACAGGGGCTCTTTTCAAAGAGCATTGATTATCTTAAGAGAGGCATTGAACTGTCTCTGGAGTCGGAGAATTATTCTGCAGCATTTGAATTGCTTTTCCGCCTTTCTTTAATTTACGCGCAGGACAGGAGAATTGAGGAGACGGGTAATGTCCTGAATAAGATGAAGAATATCCCCCAACAATTCATTGAGGGTGACTCCATGTACTGTATTCCGCTTATTGAATCATATATACTGTATATGAATGGGAAAACAGACAGTGCATATAGTGCAGCGCAGTCAGTAATAGACAATTTCAAGGATACGGAGGGTGCAGCAATTGCCAATATGCTGCAGTATGAGATCAATGGACTCAGTGAGAACAGGGCGGAAGCACTTGATATCTATAAGAGGATCTATGAATCCAGACCCATAGCGTATTATAAGAATATTATTGATTCAATGATTCAGGATATGGGTTAAACCGTATTTCTTTTATTTCATCCGGGCAAATATATCCTCTAGTGTATCCCTTGTCATATCAATATTCCTCCGAGAGGCAGTTGAGATGATGCTGCTTAAAATACCCTCATCAATATCCGTGATACCGGCATCCTCAAGTGAGACAGGGGCATCAAATGATGCGAATGTTTCCCTGAGCTTCCTGACTGTCTCTTCGGCATTGTCCACACCGAATATCATTGAACCGAGTTTTTCTATCTTCTTCCTGTATACATCAATATTGACTGCCAGCCACGCAGGTATGACAATGGACAGGCTTGCCCCATGGGGTGTATTGTAATAAGCGGAGAGCCCGTGCCCTATCATGTGATTTTCAAACCTGTATCTCCCTATGCCTGCTGTAAGTATGCCGTTGAGAGCCAGTGTGGATGCCCACATGATATTGCTCCGCGCATCTATGTCCTGAGGATTCTTCATGAGTATGCGGGTATTGTCAATGACTGTCTTGACAATCACACCCGTAAAACCGTCCTGTATGGGTGTGTTGCTGTCCGAGGAAGTGAAATAACCCTCTATTGCATGAGCAATAATATCCACACCGGAGTAGCCGGTGTATTCTCTGTTGACTGTCAGTGTCAGTTCCGGGTCCTCTATTGTGAATTGCGGGTACATAAAAGGAGATGATATGCCGACCTTTTCCTTTTCATCGGGATTTGTTATTACGGATATGGGATTCATCTCACTGCCTGTTGCTGCTATTGTCAGTATTACGCCAATGGGCAGTCCGGTCCGGGGCTTTGCGTCACCGGTGTAGAAGTCCCATACATCACCGTCATAGGAGCAGCCTGCGGCAATTGCCTTGGCTGTGTCAATGACACTCCCTCCCCCTGCTGCCAGTATGAACTTGATATTGCTCTGCCTTGCCGTTTCAATGCCCTCTCTCACCTTGTCAATCTCCGGATTGGACTTCACACCATCCAGTATGAAATACTCTCCGCTGTTATTGTCAAGCATTGTCTCAATTCTTGCCAATGTGCCTGTCTTCTTGAGACTGCTCCTGCCTGTTACAATAAGCACAGGACTCTCATAATCATCCATTATACCGGCCAGTTTGTCCAGCATTCCCTCTCCGAAATGCATCCTTACAGGATTATAGTATGTAAAGGGCTTCATTATAACTCCTTGCTATGAATTAGAAGAGATACTGAATCTGTAATGTGTAAATGGGGGGCAGACCGGAGAAATCGTCCTCACTGTCACCTGTAAAAAAGAGACCTGTGAGGGAGAATTTGAGATTATCCTCTGCATTGAACCTGATGCTCATTGCATTGAGTATTGACAGGTCAACTGCATTGAGCATTGTCATTGTCTCAGCTGAGAATTTCCCCTCTCTGTTATAGGCGGCAATGCCTGAAATATAATGCCTGCCTATGAGGAAATCACTGTTGATATACCTTGAAATAATATCAAGTGCAGAATAGGGAGCTGATTTGCCATTGGATTTATATATGTATTCACCCATTAGATACAATTTATCAAAGAATGTGTAATCAATACCTGCTGTTACAAAATACTTGGAAAAATCATCCTGTGATTCCCTTATATGGTAATCCATATCAGCAAAATAATCCACCTCCAGCCAGAGTCCCGGTCCATTGTAATCAGTGATTATGCCTGCTGACAACATACTGTATTCAATTGTGTCGGAACTGAAGAGACCCTGACGGAAATCAAAATAATGGGCAATGTGGAATTTGACGGATGAGAATTCATTGATATTCTCAAACATCAGACCCTGTTTTGTCTTTTCGTAATCAGTATGGTCCTCATATATAAAACCCGCTGTATTATTGCCCTGAGATGCTTTGAGATAAATACCGTCAACACCCTCCCTGATATAGTTCAAATTTATCGGATTATTCTCCCCGAATATATCTATGGGGGAATACACCTCGGAGAGTCCCCATTTGACAGAGAATCTGCCTATCTTGAGATTGACGAATCTGTAGAACAGTGAGAGATATATCTGATTTATACTGTATTCATTATTCAGTGCATAATAATCTGGCATATACTGCATAATGGACTCGGGGAACCAGTCCGGATAGGGTATGTAGTATCTGGGTGAGCCTATATAAAACAATCCCAGTCCCTGTATATACATTGTAGCAGGGCCTGACATATGCCTTGCATTGAGAGTAATGCGGTTTTCACCATATGCATTGATTGACTGATAGTAATAGTAATTATAATTATAATCACCTGAGAAATTCAGACCGGAGAGTATTGCCGGCAGTATGGCAAACAGAATGATATATCTCTTCATCTTTCAAAATAGGTTTTTGTGAAATATTGATTTGATATGCCTGCATTCATCTCCACATCCGTATATTTGATTTTTGTGTATGAATCCTGTTTGAGATTGTCATGCATCCGCATTTCTGTGGGTATATATCTGCCCTGCTTTTCAGTATAATCCTCAATAAAGAATTCCTTGAGCAGACGGCCGGATGATGAGTAGATTTCCTCTTTTACAGGAAGGAAGATATCCTTTCTGATATACGCCTTCACATGCTTATAGGGCGCCTCCTTGCTCTTTGCCTTCATGTCAACAACATAGAGTGTGTCACTGTATGTCAGGTCAAGTGAATAGAGTTCATCCGAGTGCTGATTCTCAGACATATCCTCATAGGAGAAATCGCTGCCCATGAAACCCTCTTTGAGCATATGGCCCTTTATTCTGATGGAACGCCCTGCACTGGGTATATAGAGCCACATCTGGCCCTCTTTCTTCATGAATCTGTTTATATGGCCTGTTGATGACTGATTGATCTCAATAAGCACATTATTCTCATCCTTCATGTAAATGTCCATCTTCATTGTGCGTATATCACTGTCTTCCTTTATTGTCATCTCAGCATCAAATTTCATATTTTCAAAGACCATATTCCTGTCCATCTTCTCTATTATCTCATCCACGGTTATTGCAGATGAAAGTACATAACTCAGCAGCAGAATCATAATAATCAATATCTTTTTCATTTTTACCCCCTCAAGACCTCTGCAGGCCTTATGCGCCAGATTCTTTTGATTAAAAAGAGTGATGAGAACATGCCTGAGGCAATACCCATTATTACAGCAATTGTCACATTGAATATACTCAGTTCCGTGTACCACACAGAACCTATGGGCATTTCAATCTGCTGCATTGCCTTTGTGAAATCCATACCATTTACCTGGAAATAATATGTCAGGAGTGACCCCATCAGAACACCTATTATAACACCCATCAGTGTAATGAATATTGTCTCCAGTATGAATACTGTGAATACATGCCTGTTCTTCAGTCCGAGTGATTTCATCATACCTATCTCCTTGGTTCTCTCGTAGAGAGCCATTACCATTGTATTGATTATTGCAATGGATGCTATTGCAAAGAGAATGGCAAGGAATATATAGACAAATGAGGATCCGATCTCAATGTATTTCATAAGGGATTCGCCTTCAAGATAATATGCAATATCAATATCCTCCCTCTCCGGCAACAGGTTTTGGACTGCCTGATATGTCCCGGGAGGGGATGATGATATGATCATCAGTTCTGTTGCCTGGTTTTCATTATAAGCCAGAAGAAACTGCGCATCCTTCAAATGCAGGAATACAGTGGATTTCCCTATGTAATTTATATTTGTTTCATAGAATTCATTTGCTTCAAGTGTCAATCCATTGAGATAACCGTATCGTGTCGGTGTTATTATAACAACACTGTCACCTTTCTTTATGCCGTATTCATCAGCAAATTGACGGCCGAGGAGTATCTCTCCCTTTTTCAGGTCTGTATTCCTGAGGAATTTATTGTCCAGTTCCCTCTCGGGCAGGAGGCCTATTATCATCATGCCGTCTGCTTCCTTATCCTCCTTTGCCACCAGTCCGCCGAATTTTGTTCTCGGTCTAAGCACCTCTATACCGGGAGCAGACTGAATCTTCTCTTCAATCTCTGTGTAATTGATGAACTTATTTACAGGCATTAGGCGTTCCTTCTTGATATATTCCTTCTCCACAATGCGTATATGGGCTGTCCTCATGTCCAGTATTGTGCTTTTCATTGGCGCATAAACACCATCCATGAAACCCTTGCCGAATATCACTGTAATGACAGCAATAGCAATACCCAGTCCTGTGAGCAATGTCCTTCTCTTGTTCCTGAAAATATTCTTCAGTGACAGCAACAGTATGAATTTCATTTCATTATCTCCCTGATCTCTTCCTTGTTTGCCCTGTATGCAGGATACAATGTTGCAATGACTGCCATGAAAACAGTGAATATAACTGTTCTGACAACAATAATGAGATTGAAAGAACCCTTGACCACACTGCTTATGGGATAACCGACATCCATATCACCGACCAGACTGGACATGTCTATGCCATAGGCAGCTGCATGCCACATTATCAGTATGCCGACTGCAGAACCGATAAGACCCCCGAGAAGACCGACTATGCCGCCTTCTGTGAGAAAGAGTTTCATGACCACTTTATTGCTGCTCCCCAGTGCCCGTATTGTCCCTATTTCATCAAGCCGTTCATACATTGAAAGAAGCATGGTATTGGCAATACCGACTCCTGCAATGACAAGTATTATCATGATAAACACATAACCGCTTGCTCTGTCAGCAGCAGCAAATGCAAAATAATCCTCCTCTTCCTCCTCCCATGTGATTATCTTCAGATCCGGCCTTATCTCCTTCAATTCACTTGCTGCCTGCATTCTGAATTGTTCAAGTTCATTCCTGTCCTTCAGTTTTACTGCAATATTGGTTACCTCTCCTTCACTCTCAAAAAAGGATTTAGCATTATTCAGACTGATAAAAACATAATTCCTGTCCAGTTCCGGATTGCCCGAGGATATATTCTCCCTGTACACAAGATCCAGTGCATCAAAGGCACCGTATTTTGTTCTGGCTTCCAGAAAACATATATCACCCTTCTCAAAGGAGAATAAAGAAGTGAGCGCTCTCCCTATATAGACCTCACCGGAATCAGGAGGCATAAGGGAATCATCCGTCAATGTGCTGAACACATCATTATAGGAATTCCCGTCTATTCCGAGTATGATTACCGGTATTTTATTGACACCGTCAGACAGCTTCCCCGAAAAACTGATACTGGGTGTGAAGGATTCAATATATTGATTATTCCTTAAATATGCCAGGAGCTGTTTGTCTGTTTTGAATGTATATTTCTGATTATCATTATTCTTGTCTATCCGGTATTTATCATTGTATATCTTTGCATGTGCTGTCTTGTATTTAATGATATTGGATATTGACTGGTCATTGACTCCTTCAACAAATGATATTATATATACCAGAAGCATTGTGCCCACAACAACAGGTATGAGTGTAAGGGCTGTCCTGCCCTTCCTCCTGAGGAGATTCCTGTATGCATAATTGAAGAAGAATCTCACTGACTATTATCCTCCCGGACCCTGCCGTCCCTCAGTTTTATCACCCTCTCAGCATAATCAATGACAAGCGGGTCATGTGTGGAGAATATGAATGTTGTTTCATACTCCTTATTCATTGAATGCATTATATCCATTACATTTTTTGAATTGTCCGTATCAAGATTTGCAGTCGGTTCATCAGCCAGCACTATGAGCGGTTTTTTCACAAGAGCCCTTGCAACAGCAACCCTCTGCTTCTGCCCGCCTGAGAGTTCTGAGGGAAAACGCTTCTCCAGTTCACTGATACCCACTGCCTCAAGTGTATCCATTATCATTTCCCTGTGATTCTTTTTAATATCCGGATGAATGGCAAGTGAGAACTGTACATTCTCATATACTGTGAGTACGGGAATGAGATTGAAATCCTGGAATATAAATCCTATGAATTTATTGCGGAATAAGGCCAGTTCATTCTCATTCTTATCCGTCACATCCGAGCTGTTTATTACTATTGAACCCTCGGTCGGTGAATCAATGCATCCCATAAGATTAAGCAGGGTTGTCTTGCCGCTGCCTGAGGGACCTGCAATAGAGAGGAATTCCCCCTTTTCAATATCAATATCCACACCCCTCAATGCCTTTACCGTAATTTCACCTGCCTGATAGTTCTTCACAAGGTCTTTTACTCTGATATCTGCCATTGATACCTCTTTGTGAAAATTATCTTTACATTACATTATAAATGATATAACTGATTACAGCAATACTCAATACACTGCCTGTGCCTGCTCCGGCAAATGCGTACTTTGCCCTTATTTTCTTCATCTCGGATGTATATATTTTCCTGAAACCTGTCTTGAATTCACTGCTTCTCTCACTGAACTGCGCAGGCACTTCCGCATTCATGAAGTATCCTGTCAGGGGAGCTGCAATACATCCGCCTCCGGGACAGGCAAAACCTGCCCCTGCACCACCCAGGAACCATGCCTTTCTGTCATTATTATTTTTCATGTATTGATTAGCCTCTTCCATTCCTTCACTGTAAGGACCAGCTCCTGCAAATATACATATGTTCAAGACAGCAATGAGTATTATTGTTCTCATACCATCTATCATAATAATAATTCACAGGAATGCAATATTCTAGTTGACATAAATTGTTTTCCATTATATAATTTGGGAAATACAATCCTAGGAGGTAGTATGGCAAAGAAAACAGTTGTTTCTTTTGTTATCATGAGTTTACTATTTACAACATTGGCAGCAGGACCCATTGCATCAGTTGACAAACAGGACGGAGGCATTGTACCAATGGCTCTCTCATGTCTTGTTGACCCCCGTCTCGGCCTTATGGCAAATGAGAAGGCAGTCAATCTTGATCTGATGGATGCGCTGAGATTCGTTCCTGTAATCAATTACTTTGTAATGTTCGGTAATGCATACACAGGATTCAAAAACCACGGCATCACAGGCTGCTGTATAGGTCCCTTGGGTTATCATACAGCCCATTCACTGGACAAATACAAACCCCGCACGAAAGAATGGCTATATTATGTTGTCATAGGGTGGTTTCTTGTTGGTATGGAAGCAAACAGCGGAACTACATGGTCAGAAGTAGTTGGTGAGGAAGGACTGCGCAAGTAATTTCCAATCGGGGCGGTTTCTGCCGCCCCTTTTCTCTTGACACACACCGATAATCAATAGTATAATACCGTAAATACATTTAAGGAGGATTAATGATGAGGGCAGTTAAATTATTTCTATTGGTCACTCTTATAATCATTGCCGCAGTATCCTGTCAGAGAAAGGTATCGCGCGCACCTGAAGACGGGGTTGCAGGCGGCGACCTTGTTGTCGGTATTATCAGTGAACCGGAGAATCTATCCCCGCTTTATCCGTCATTCACAGCCCATAATGAGATAACCGATATGCTTTTTTTATCCCTGCATAAGATAGATGCTGAAGGCAGAATTGTCCCTATGCTGGCAAAATCATGGGCATATTCGGAGGATCTGACAGAGATCACCTATTATCTGAAGGACAATATAATGTGGCAGGACAATACGCCTGTGACAGCCGGGGATGTTGAATTCACATTCAATACAATGAAGAATCCCGATAACGGGTATCCCCTTCTTTCAAAACTTCAGTATATTGACAGTGTAAAGGCAGTGGATGATCTCACTGTTGTGTTTTATTTCTCAAGGGTCTATCCCAGGGCACTGTATGATTCCAATATCAAGACAATGCCTGCGCATCTGCTGAAGGATGAGGATAATATCAGATTTGCGGACTTCCATTCATCACCTGTCGGCAATGGTCCTTATAAACTTGAGGAATGGGAGAATGGCAAGTATATTACACTGGCGAGGAATGAGAATTATTCCCTTGAAGAAGGCCCCTTTCTCAAAAGAATCATATACAGGATATTCTCTGATCAGGAGAAACTCATAGAATCCCTCAAGAAGGGTGAAACGGATCTTGCCTATGATATCAGTCCTGATAAACAGAAGACAATTGAGGAACTGGGTAATGTCAATCTCATTAAAAAAGACGGGAATATTTATACATATCTCGGATTCAATACAACAAAAGCTCCTTTCAATGATAAGAATGTCCGCCTTGCTGTCTCTCAGCTCATTAACCGTGAAGGACTTATAAGGAATTATGTGGGCGGTAATGCAATGATATCCAATGGTCCGCTGACACCTGCCTTCTGGGCATATTCAGACAATATTGCACCCATTACATTCAACAGGGAACAGGCTGAGGAATTACTCAAGGAAAAATTTGTCAAGAGATACAATAATTACTATCACAAGGAAGACAGATATGACAGATTTGACTTCACAATTCTCACAGACAAGAATGATGTTGAGATGGTGAAGATAGCCAATGCAATTGATGACCAGCTGTCCGGCTACGGCATAAGGGTTGATGTCCAGGCATTGGAGAGTGGAGCATTGATATCACGCCTTATCAATAAGGATTTTGATGCATATGTGCTCTCATGGAAAGTGGATGATAATTTCAATCCATTCCCATTCTGGTCATCGGATAAGGAAATCGGCACATTCAATTTTGTCGGCTACTACAATGAGAATATTGACAAATTGCTCAATAATGCAATATCAACAATGGAAAAAGATGAGGCAATGAATTACTGGAAAGAGTTCCAGAGCACAATTATGGAAGACCAGCCCTATGCATTCCTCTATATACCCAATAGAATTATTGCTGTGAATAATATCATCAAGTCCGTGGATAATGTCTATGAGTCCGATATAGACATACTGTCCAATCTGGATATATTCTATGTGGAGACACAGTCACAGAAGGATGTCAATATAGCACAGATCATTGAAGAGGAAGAGAAGGAAGAGCAGGAAACAACAAGGGTGACAACACCCAGAAGGGAGGAACCCAAGCAGCCGACTGCTTCACAGATGCTCTCTGAGGCAGCAGCCAAGACACCGAGCAAGTCAGAGGAAGAAGAAGATGCAGAGGAAGAGGAAGAAGAGGTTGAAGAAGAGCCTGCAAAACCCAGTATCAAGATACAGCCGCAGCTTCAGAAACTCGTTCAGCCTTCATATCCCGATGCAGCAGCAAGTGTCGGGGCAGAGGGAACAGTGTTCATACAAGTTACTGTGGGGAAAGACGGTTCCGTGACTGATGCGAAGGTGCTGAAGGGTGATAATCAGTCGCTCAACAATGCGGCACTCACTGCAGCAAAGAAATGTAAATTCAAGCCGGGCACTGTTGACGGTGAGCCTGCTGAGATGAATGCAACAATACCCTACAGATTTGTAGCTCCGTAATTACACAATAACATGGATAATAAAAAAGCCGTCCAATGGACGGCTTTTTTTATACTTTAAAGGGGAAAATGAGTCTATTCGTCTTCGTCTTCAGCCTTTGATTCCTCAATTATCTTCTTTGCCTGGTCTGAGGGCACCTTGTCGTATTTCTCAAATTCCATTGTGAATGTTCCCCTGCCCTGAGTCATTGACCTGAGCTGCGAGGAATACTGATACATCTCTGCCTGCGGGACAAGTGCATTGACCTTCTGATTCCTGCCCTTTGCCTCCATTCCGAGTATCCTGCCTCTTCTGGAATTCATATCACCCATTATATCACCCATATACTCTTCAGGAACAATAACAGAGACCTTCATTATGGGTTCAAGCAGCACAACACCTGCATTGGGCATTGCATTTCTCACAGCATTGGCTCCTGCAAGCTGAAATGCAATATCGGATGAATCAACAGGATGGAATTTGCCGTCATATACAGTCGCCTTGATATTGACCATGGGATAACCTGCAAGATAGCCCTCCTTGAGCTGCTGTCTCACACCCTTCTCCACTGACGGTACGAATTTTGAAGGTATTGATCCGCCGAATATCTCATCAACAAACTGGAACTCTTCTTCTCCTGCATTCGGTTCAAACTTCACATTACAGACACCAAACTGACCTCTGCCGCCTGATTGTTTCTTATGCTTGCCCTCTGCAGCAGCCGGCTTGGTTATTGTCTCCCTGTACTTTATCTTCGGTTTCACCAGATCAACATTGACACCGAATTTTTCCTTCAGTTTCTTTATAATGACCTCAAGATGTATTGTACCGAGTCCGTGAACAAGTGTCTGTTTTATCTCCGAATCAAAGTTGAATACAAAGGAAGGGTCTTCCTCAGAGAGTTTTGTCAGTCCATTGGATATTTTTTCCTCATCACCCTTTGCCTGGGGGATTATTGCCATTGAGATATTGGCATGCGGGAATTCAATCTCCCTATAATGAAGATTGAGAGAGGAATCACAGAGTGTATCATTGGTCTTGGTATTCTTCAATTTCACCAGTGCAATAATACTGCCTGCAGGAGCTTCTGAAATATCGGTTCTTTCCTTGCCTACAAGTGAGTACATCTGATTTAATTTTTCACTTGAGCGTTTTTTGGGATTATCCGCGTCAGTGCCCGATTCCAGTGTGCCGGTGAAAACTCTCATATAAGCCATATCACCAATATGCTTCTCAACAGCTGTCTTGAAAACAAATCCGGTGAATTTATCATCAATTGCAATTGTCTGTTCATTGTCTTCATCATCAAGAATCTCGTACTCCTGATTAATTGCAGGAGAAGGCATAATATTGGCAATAACATCCATTACATTGGTTACACCGATATTCTCATAGGCATCTGTGAACATAACCGGATAGAGTTTGCCCTGCTTTATTGCCTTCTGAAATCCGATTTCAACATCCTCGTCAGAGAGTCCGTCTTCAAAGAATTTCTCCATCAGTTTGTCATCTGACTGGGCAATCATCTCAATCAGCTCATCCTTCATTGATTCTGCCTTGTCCTTTATATCCCCTGGCACTTCCGTCTCTTCGGCTTTACCGTCATTGAATATATATGCCTTGCCGGTGAGCAGATTGACAACACCCTTGAAATCCGTACCCTGGCCTATGGGCAGCTGGATAAGTGTTGCATTCTTTGTCAGCATTGATTTGATCTCACCCAGAACAGCTTCATAATCGGCATTCTCTTTTGTCATCTTGTTTATTACAAACATTGTAGCCAGTCCCTTTTTCTTGACAAGGTCCCATGCCTTTTCTGTGCCGAGTTCAATACCGGATGTGGAATCAATAACTATTGCCAATGCCTCCACAACCCTTGCTGCTGACACAACCTCACCGAAGAAATCGGGGAAACCGGGAGTATCAAGCACATTAATATGCCTGTCATTCCAGTCAAGGGAAGCCATGCTCAGGCTTATTGTAATCTGTCTTGACATCTCTTCATCACCATGGTCAAGCACTGAATTCTTCTCATCAACCCTGCCGAGTCTGTTCGTCTTGCCTGCATTGAAAAGAACTGCTTCACCCAGTGTTGTCTTGCCTGATGAACTGTGTCCTGTAAATGCTATATTTCTAATCATCTTAGTATCAGTAGTCAAACTGTCCTCCTTTTATTTTCTCAAATTTTAATAGAATAATTATTTTATATATATTAACACCTTTGTCAATGGTAAATTTAAGCCTGTAATTCCCAATAATAATTATCCCTTTTGAAGTAAGATAATCCCTGCAGTACCATGGCTTATCCCCTGAGATTAATTCAGGTATCTACTTTGATGCACCTCATCACAAGAACACTGCCTGCATCAGTAAGATAATGATATTTCA
>JAWOBN010000053.1:0-17767 GCA_046484245.1 bacterium
GGATAAGACAAAGGATGGGCTCTATACAAAGGATGCAATCAGTATATTCAATGATGATGAGGTGAATTGCCCGTATCTCAAATCGGAAATGCTCCTCAATGCGAAAAGAGAGAAGAACGGGTTCATACTGGTACCCAAGGTAATAGAGGAGGAAGAGTGAATATTGCCCAATTGCATGAGGAATTTCTCTGTGGGGAGAGAACTCCATTGGAACTCCTGGATGAGATCTATGCCGGGATTGACAATGATGATATCAATGATTTTATAACACTTTCAAAGAATCTCGCCTATGAAGAGGCGGAGATATCTGCTGTAAGGTATCAGAAGAAAAAACCGAAATCACTGCTGGACGGCATACCTGTCGGTATAAAGGATAATTTCGCAGTGAAGAATCTCAGAATGACATGCGGGTCAAAGATACTGGAAAATTTCATATCACCTTACAATGCAACTGTTGTTGAGAGGATAAGAAATGCAGGGGGCCTGATCATAGGCAAGACCAATATGGATGAATTTGCAATGGGTTCATCCACAGAGAATTCCTATTTCGGCACAACACTCAATCCGGTCAACAGGGACTATGTGCCGGGCGGTTCAAGCGGGGGCAGTGCTGCTGCTGTTGCAGCAGGCCACTGCACAGTTGCCATTGGTTCTGATACAGGCGGGTCTGTCCGCCAGCCTGCTTCATTCTGCAATACTGTGGGTTTCAAGCCGTCATACGGGACAGTGTCCAGGTTCGGCCTGACAGCATTCTCATCATCACTTGATACAGTGGGCATGCTCGCTGAAACTGTCAGTGATGCGGAGATACTCTTTGATTCAGTAAGGGGACCGGACAGATATGATTCAACATTGATTGAGAATATTGAGAAGCATGAGATATCCGAACCTGTTATAGGTTATCTGGAGGATATGCAGGACCTTGACAGTGATTATGCGGCATTATACAGGGAACGCATTGATATGCTGAAAGAAAGGGGATTTACTGTAAAACCTGTGAATATAGAATATTTTGAACATTCAATAGCAGTATATCAGATACTCTCAATGGGCGAGGCATCAAGCAATCTGGCAAGATACGACGGTATAAAATACGGGTATCAGATAGACAGGGCGGAGTCGCTCTTTGATGTCTATTCCACTGTGCGCGGTGAGGGTTTCGGCAAAGAGGTCAAGAGAAGAATAATGACCGGCACTTATTTCCTCAGTAATGATGAGGGGAAGTATTATCAGTCATCATGCAGGATAAGGAATCAGCTGGTGCAGCAGACAGCAGAATTGTTTTCGGATACGGATTTCCTCATTATACCCACAACACTCAACCCGCCGTTCAGGATAGGGGAAAGAGTGGACAATCCCCTTCAAATGCATCTCTCGGATTCACTGACAGCATTCTGCAATCTCGCAAACCTGCCTTCTGTCAGCATTCCGGCAGGTGTGTGCAGGGACCTGCCTGTGGGCATGCAGGTTATTGGAGGCAGATACAGGGATCTGGAGGTTCTGGATTTTGCGGGGAAAACAGAAAAACTCTGGAGTCAGTCATGAATCAGTATATTACGACAATAGGCATGGAGGTTCACCTCCAGCTCAATACAAGGTCCAAGCTCTTCTGTAATTGCTCAGCACAATTCGGTGATGATCCCAATACCAATATATGCCCCATATGCATGGGCATGCCGGGAACAATGCCGGTTATCAACCGTAATGCTGTGAGGAAAGCAGTGAAAGCAGCACTTGCACTCGGATGCAGCATTAATATGAAATCAGGATTTGCCCGGAAGAATTATTTCTATCCCGATCTGCCCAAGGGTTATCAGATCACACAATTTAAATACCCCATTGCGGAGAATGGCAGTATCACTCTTGACAGCGGCAGGCGTATAAGGATAAGGCGCCTGCACATAGAGGAGGACTCGGGCAAATTGATACATGATATTGACAGGGATACACTTGTGGATTTTAACAGAGCAGGTGTCGGTCTTATTGAGATTGTTACGGAACCGGATATTAAAAGCAGTGCGGATGCTGTTGAATACCTTAAAAAACTGAGAAGAATAATCCGTTACTGCGGTGTATCGGATGCCAATATGGAAAAGGGGCAGATGCGCGCTGAACCCAATATATCCATAAGACAGAACCAGTCCGATGAACTGGGCACAAAGACGGAGATAAAGAATCTCAATTCATTCAAGGCAGTGAGTTTTGGTATTGAAGCAGAGGTCCGAAGACAGAGTGCAATGAAAAAATCAGGCAAGGATATTATCAGTGAGACACTTTTGTACAATGAAAAACAGCAATCTGTTCAGCCGATGAGAAAGAAGGAGACAGCAGGCGATTACCGTTACTTCCCCGAACCGGATCTTCCTTCACTGATTCTGACAGACCGTTTTGCAGAAGATATCCGCAAGGGACTGCCGGAAATGCCTCAGGATAAGAAGGAGAGGCTCTCGCAGGCATATGATTTGAAGTATGATATTGCCGAAATACTTGTCAGTGACATTCAGCTCGCTGATTTTTTTGAAGAGAGTATGAAGGGAATAAGCAATAAGAAGCGTTCAATTAATTTTTTCGTAAAGGAGATACCGGCAATACTCAATAAAGAAGGTATTGATATTATGCAGATAGGATTCAGCCCCCAGCAGTTCAACAGTCTTCTTCTTATGATTGAAGCAAAGAAGATAAACCTCAATGCAGCGGGCACAGTACTGCGCCGGATGTATGATACAGGCAAAGAACCCCGTGTTATTGTAAGTGAGATGGGTCTGGAGCAGACATCAGACAGCAGTGAGATAGAAGACCTCATAGACACTGTAATTGAGAAGAACCCCGGTGAAGTCAAGAGATACAGAGATGGTGAAAGGAAACTGTTCGGATTTTTTGTCGGGCAGGTGATGAGGGAAAGCAGGGGCAAGGCTGACCCGCATATTGTAAATGAGATATTGAAGAAAAAACTATAAGGAGGTTCATATGTCGCAGATAATAGATATTAAAGGAAGAGAGATACTTGATTCAAGGGGCAATCCTACAGTTGAAGCAGAGGTCTATCTTGAATCAGGCATAGCAGGGAGATTTGCTGTCCCGTCAGGAGCATCAACAGGAGAGAGAGAGGCAATTGAACTGAGGGACAATGAACCTGCGAGATATTCGGGCAAAGGCGTGGAGAAAGCTGTTAAAAACATCAATGAGAAGATTCGCGGCGGACTGGCCGGTCTTGAGAGTGATGATCAGAGAAATATAGATAATGTACTGAATGATCTGGATGGAACAGACAATAAATCAAAACTAGGTGCCAATGCCATTCTGGCTGTATCGGTTGCATCTGCAAGAGCCAGTGCCAATGAACTGGGTATGCCCCTCTACAGGTATATCGGAGGCATTACGCCTTACAAAATGCCTATACCCATGAGCAATGTGATAAATGGCGGGGAGCATGCTGATAATAATCTGGACATACAGGAATTTATGATCATGCCTGTCAATGCTGTGTCAATCAAAGAGGCTGTCAGGATTAATGCTGAGGTGTTCCATGTATTGAAAAAACTGCTCAATGAGAAGAATCTTGCAACAGGTGTCGGTGACGAGGGCGGTTTTGCCCCTATGCTCTCCGGCAATGAAGAAGCGCTGGACCTTTTGATGAAAGCAGTGGAGAAAGCGGGACTGAAACCGGGAGAGGATATCTGGTTTGCAATTGATGCAGCTGCATCATCCTTTGCTTCAAAAGACGGTTATCTGTTTGAAGGCAGTACTGTTGACAGTGATTATCTCATTGATAAATACAGTGAATGGATTGACCAGTACCCCCTTCTGTCCATTGAGGATGGCCTCTCTGAGAATGACTGGGACGGATGGAAGAATATGAACAGTGCAATGGGGGACAGAATACAGATTGTCGGTGATGATATATTCGTGACAAATACTCAACTCCTCAAACGCGGTATTGAAGAAGATGCTGCAAATTCCATACTGATAAAACTCAATCAGATAGGGACATTGACGGAGACAATTGAAGCAGTGGAATATGCCAGGGAGCATAATTGGACTACTGTTGTCTCCCACAGATCCGGAGAGACTGCAGACAGCACTATTGCCGATCTTGCCGTGGGGCTTAATACAGGGTTTATCAAGACAGGCTCCATGTCCAGAGGCGAGAGGACATCCAAATACAATCAGCTCATCAGGATAGAGGAGATGCTTTCTTCTTCATATTATCCGCAGATGGAGGCTTTCTACAATATAAAATGAAGAAGAAGATAGGTAAAACAGTGATGAATTACATACCTGCGGTTCTTGCAGTAATATTGCTGATTGTCATTGTGTTTACCCCGAGATACGGGCTTATCTCATTTGTGAAACTCCATATGAAGAAAAACAGATATGAAAAGGACCTGAGGGAGATAAAGGCGAGAATAATACTGATGCAGAATAAGCTCAATCGTCTGGAGACAGACAGGGAGTACATAGAGAGGATAGTAAGGGAGGAAACGGGAATGATAAAGAAAGGGGAAAAAATACTGAGGAAAGGAGATTGAGATGGCTGTTATGGAGATAACTGTTATGCCCAAATCATCAGGCACTTCCGTCAGCAAATATATTGCCGAGATAATCGGCATGCTGGAAACCGAGGGTATTGACTACCAACTGACGCCAATGTCCACAATTATTGAAGGGGAGTCCTCAGAGCTCCTCTCCACTGCATTGATGATGCATGAAAAGGGCTTTCAGGAGGACATTGAACGGGTCTACACTATAATCAAGATTGATGACAGGAGAGACAGACAGTTCACTGCTGCAGGCAAGGTCAGGTCCGTAATGACAAAACTGGATAAAGATGAATGAGATAAAGAAATTATTCGGAAAATTCATCAAACACTGGCCTAACTATGTATTCCAGAGTCTGGCGGCAATGCTCATTGTAATGATCATAATGGTCATTATGGATATGTCGGAATTTGTCATTATATCATCAATAGGTGCAACCACATTCATTGTGTTTGCAATGCCCGGGTATCATGTCGCAAGACCCCGCAATATCATAGGCGGGCATATCACCGGGCTCTTTGCCGGCTATCTGTTTACTCTCCTGCCTATGACAGGGTTTTTCTGGGAAATTGTAATACTGGGAGGTGCAGTGGGCTTGTCCATATTCCTCATGGTGGTACTGGACACTGAACATCCTCCTGCTTCAGGCACTGCACTGGGTATTGTACTGTACGGTTTTTCACTGAGAACTTGTCTTGCAATAATTGTATCAGCTGTGATTCTGTCACTGATGCATCAGCTGCTGGGCAATAATATAAGGGATCTGACATAGGGGTAATTATCAAGAAGAGAGAATTAGAAGCAATGCTCAAGATACTGAAGAAACAGTACAGAAGGTTTAAAATGCCCATAGTCACGAGGATGATTGAAAGGGAGAAATCCCCCTATATGGTCCTTGTCTCAACCATGATATCACTCAGAACAAAGGATGATGTTACTGAGGAAGCAGCAGAAAGATTATTTGAGAGAGCTGATAGTCCGGCTGATATGCTCAATCTCAGTAAGGAAGAGATAGAGGAACTGATATATCCGGCGGGATTTTACAGGAACAAGGCAAAGGCGATTCTCAAAACCTCTCGCATACTGATAAACAGATACAATGGTGAAGTGCCTGACAATATAGACGATCTGCTGGGACTGCCCGGTGTGGGGCGCAAGACGGCAAATCTGGTGCTTGCATTGAGTTTTGAGAAGGATGCAATATGCGTGGATACGCATGTGCACAGGATATCCAACCGTCTGGGTCTGGTTGATACGGATAATCCCGAAGAGACGGAATATGCTCTGATGGACGTGCTGCCTAAAGAGTGGTGGCGCATATACAATGATATGCTTGTCACCTGGGGGCAGAATATCTGCACTCCTGTAAGCCCGTTCTGTTCAAAGTGCAGTATTAAGAAGTACTGCCCGAAAATCGGGGTTGAAAAGAGCAGATGATATTGTATGAAAGCATTTATTTCTGTATAATAATGATAATTAACAAGGAGGATTATGAAAATGTTTAATGGAATTTTTTGGGGTGTAGTTCTTATCATATTCGGAATACTCTTTCTGATAAAGAATTATGTCAATTTCCCCATACCTATCTTCAGAACACTGTTCGGCATTCTTCTGATTTACTGGGGCGTAAATATACTGTTCGGAGGTTTTGCGTCAGGCGGAAGCAATACTGCTGTATTCAGTGAATCCAATGTGACTGCAAAAGCCAATATCAGGGAATACAATGCAATATTCGGTTCAGTCAATGCTGACCTGACAGATATTGCAATGATGGACATACCGGGCAAGATTGAGGTTAATGCCATATTCGGGCAGAATGTTGTCACCCTTCCGGACAATGAGCATATCATTGTCAAATGCTCCGCTGCATTCGGACAGGTATCCACACCGGATAATTCCGTATCATTCCTCGGGGACACGCATTATACAATCAATCCGGGCAGTGACAGTAATCCCATCTATATTGAAGCCAATGCAGTATTCGGAGAAGTTAAGATCAAGACAGTTCATATTGAAGAAGCGGAAACCGATACTGTATCGGAGGATTAATGAAAAAGATCTTATTTATAATTGTCACTCTTATTCTTTTGTCATCATGCGGTCTGGCTCCCAATTACAGTGAAGATGATATAGTCCGCATAAACGGCAGAATACTCAATCCTGACGGATCTCCCTATTCGGAGAAAGAAATAGGGATGTGGATTATCTCTCTGGAGGGTCTGTCTTTAAACAATTACTGGTACGCAGATCCCGACGACTGGGAAATAACAGATGAAAATGGTGAATTTGAGTTTGCGAGAAAGGGCAGTGCCTTTATTACAGGAAATTCAACGAATTATATTGTGATTGCAAATCTTGATTCACTGGACGGACCCATAGTTTCAGTCGGATTCTATCCATATGATCTGGAGAATGAGATACCGGAATTGACATTATGGAGCGGAGATATCAGTTCAGAACAGGCAGGCGAGACAGTGCAGTTTTCCTGGACCAGCGGAACAGTTGATGATAATATGCCCGATTTCTACACACTGTCAGTGAGAAAGTTTTATTATGATTTATGGCGCGATTCTGTTTCGGATAACAGTTGTTCTGCTGAAGCTTATGTGTTTCAGGGATTTGACAATGGATGGAGAGTAGAGGCAGTATTTGCTCATAAGGATAAAAAACTGGATAAGTCTTATCATTATATCTCCGGTATTAAAAATGAGAGCTTTCAGTCAGATGCTCCCCAATTGCTTTCAGCAGGAAAGCCATGCTATATTGAAGGCAGGGGTGACAGTGTTTTTACCAAGATAACCAATCAGATATTCCATGAATGGGAATGGCTGTTCAATGACATTATAAAATATTTCATTATTGATCTTGAGGATCAGTGTTCCATTGAAGCACTGGCTGTCTACGGAATGAATGGGTCCAATGATGACAAGGCGACAGGATTTGAGGTGTATGTATCCTCCGATACTCTTGACTGGGGTAATGCTGCAGGATCAACAGTTCAGTCTGAAGGTTACTTTCTGATTGAGGATCTCAATGCTGTGGGCAGGTATGTCAAATTACAGATGAAAGAAGATTCAGATTATAATATTAATCTTGTCAAGGAGATTGCAGTTTTCGGCACTGAATAATGAATGAAATAATGGAAATACGCAAAGTTATTGAGGAAGATTTCACTCACATAAGAGCAATCGCATCAAAGATGTGGGAAGGCAATGATTACCTTCCCGGTGTATTTGATGACTGGCTGGCAGACGGTGGATTCTACGCATTGACTGTTGACGACACTGTAGTAGGAGTGACGAAAATCACACATCTGCCCTGCAATGTGATATGGCTTGAAGGTCTCAGAATGGACCCTGATTATCAGGGCAGGGGACTGGGCGACAAACTGGCGCAATTTGCATTTGAAAAAGCAGTGGGGCTTGTAAATGCAGGTAAGGCTCAGCATATAGAGTTTTCAACCTACTGCAAGAATTATGCCTCCCTCCATATTGCAAAGAAGGCGGGATTTAAAGTCATTGAGAGATTCTTTATCCTCTCAGGAGAATTTGAAGGCAATAGAAATTATGAGGAAACAGTGCTGACAGACAATGATTTCCGTCAGTCAAACAGGCATATAACAGCAGGCTGGAAGATTGTTGCACGCTGCAGTGAATCCACCGAGTGGCTCAACATCAACTGCAATGTATATTCAGCCGGGGGCAGTAAATTCTACATAAGGAAGAATGATTCAGTAATAAATCTCACTGATTACAGCAAGGAAGGTCTTGTAGAATCAGTGGACAGAATCACCCGGAATCTCAATGGCCGGTATGATATAGTAATACCTGATTACAGGGAAGAATCAATAGATGATATCAAGGATCTGGGTTTTGAATTCTGGGAAAAACCGGATGGTCCCAATATGTTTCTTCTCAGATTAGTCAATTGACTGTTGACATTACAGATAAGTCATTTAGTATAACACTTTTTAATAAACAGGAGGAAAGATGTTAATAAGAACAATGTTGTTTCTACAGAATAATGGCGGTGAATCACCGGGCGGCAATCCGCTTATATCATTTTTACCCATAATCATAATGTTTGTGGCTCTCTACCTGCTCTTTATTCTCCCCCAGCAGAGGGCAAGCAAGAAGCATAAGCAAATGCTTGAGGAACTGAGGAAGGGTGACAATGTCCTCACACAGGCGGGTATTCTCGGTACAGTGACATCCATCAAGGATGATATTGTGAATCTTGAAATAACACCCAAGGTAGAGATAAAGATACTGAAATCATCCATTACAAAAAAGATAGAAGATACACAAGACCTCAAAGAGAATGGCTGATTTTGCTTTTATAGGCAATGATTACATAGCAGCCCAATTCCTCAGAAGGACAGAGGGCAATGCGCATTTCAGATATGTTGTGACAAATGCAGACAGCCCGAAAGGCAGGGGCAGACGCGTAGGTGAAACACCTGTAGCAGAGTATGCCGGTCATGCAGGTATTGAGACAATGAAGACAGACAATCCATGCAGTGAGGAATTCCTGGAAATACTCAGGAGTAAACCGGTGGATTTTTTCCTTGTCTTCAGCTACGGGCATATCCTGTCGGAAGCCTTCTTCTCAATACCGGGGAACATGCCTGTCAATATTCATCCATCTCTTCTTCCCCAATACCGCGGGGCTGCTCCTGTTAACAGGGTTATAATGAATGGTGAAGAGAAGACAGGGGTATCATTCATCAAAATGGTGAAGAAGATGGATGCAGGCCCCATTATCATGCAGGAAGTGCTGGATATATCGCCTGACATGACATCTATGGACCTCACTGAGAGGATCATAGAAAGGGCAGTATCCATGTTCAGTGACTATGACTGGGATAGTCCGGCAGCACTGAGACAGCAGGATGACGGAGCTGCAACATATGCCCCGAAGATCAAAAAAAATGAGCTGGACTACAACACGCACTGGGACGGGAAGAAACTCAACAATATGATAAACGGCCTTTCCGAATACGGGATAAGGGCATTTCTGGGAGAGCGGAGAATCAAATTGTTTTCAAGCAGGCTCAATGAGACTGAGACAATGAGAACATCCGGCCTCATTGAAATATCCGGCAACAAGATAATTCTCTATGCCCGGAGAGGCAGTGTCAGTCTTGAGATCATGCAGCTGGATGGTGAAAGGAAAATGAATGCGGCAGATTTTATTAATGGCAGGAAGATAAAAGGCGGAGACATAATATGTGCGGAATATTCGCAGTAGTCAATTCAGACAGGACATTCCTTGATGTTTACAGGGGCCTCAAGATGATACAGCACAGGGGGCAGGATTCATGCGGTATAGGAACCTATGACAATAAATTCATAATCAAGAAGAATCAGGGGCTTGTGGGCAATTCCTTCTCGCCCGGAGACATGAATCTGCTCACAGGGAAGATAGGCATAGGTCATGTGAGATATCCTACAATAGGCAGCGGCGGAGTGGTTAATGCCCAGCCGCTCTTTACCAATACACCGCACGGTATTATTATGGCTCACAATGGCAATGTCTTTAATTATCATGAGCTGAAGAACAAATTGCAGAAGCAGTATAAACGGTATATCAATACTGAGGTTGATGTGGAGATCATACTGAATCTGTTCGCATACTATCTGTCAGAAACAGGTAAAACGGATTTTGATGCAGTATGCAGTGCTGCCCGGAAGGTCTTTGAGGAAGTAAAAGGCAGTTATTCCGTAATAGCGTATATAGCTGATGTGGGTTTTGTCTCATTCAGGGACCCCCTGGGTTTCCGGCCCCTCATTTACGGGGAAAAGGCCGGCAAATACGCATTTTCATCCGAATCAGTATCACTGGATATCATAGGCATGGAGAATTACAGGGACGTAAGACCCGGTGAAGTGATATTCATAGACGACAGCAATAAACTTCACTCAAGAGTGATTGAAAAAGAGAAGAGAGCTTCATGCATATTTGAATGGGTCTATTTCGCGCGGCCTGATTCAACAATAGACAGTATCAATGTGTACAAGGCAAGACTGCGGCTCGGTGAGAATCTTGCTGATGAAATTGCCGATAAAGCGGGTAATTTTGATGTATGCATGCCTGTTCCCGATACATCGCGGACAGCTGCGCTGGCATGTGCAGGCAGACTGGGCATACCGTACAGGGAAGGCCTGATAAAGAACAGATACATAGGCAGGACATTCATCATGCCGGGGTCAACAGACAGGATGAATGCAGTGAGGGAGAAACTCAATCCCATCAAAGCTGAAATAGAGAACAGGAAAATACTCCTCATAGATGATTCCATTGTGAGGGGCAATACATCAAAGTCCATTGTGCAGATTGTCCGCAATGCAGGGGCAAAGGAAGTCCATTTTGCTGTTTACAGTCCTCCGCTGCGCTATCCGTGTTATTTCGGTATTGATATGCAGAGATCAGAGGAATTCATAGCCAATAAAATAGAACTTGAGGATATAAAGAATGAGATAAATGCTGACTCCCTCCACTATCTGTCCATTGAAGGACTCATTGACGGGGTCGGTGCGGATAATGCCCCCGGTTTCTGCAATGCCTGTTTCAGTGGTAATTATCCGGTAAATGTTGATGAAGAACATATTAAGAATATTGAAAGTGACAGGAATATGTCTGCTTAGCAGCACATTCCTCTTTTTTTCATTCAGACCTGACGCAGATGCCGGCAGAGGCATTGAACTGCTCAAGCCCGGTGTTTATGCTGTTTACAGTGGCGATGAACTTACACTCTTTGAGAAGGGCAGTGTGCTCTGGCAGAAGAACTTTGTTTCACAGATAAATGATATTGACTGCAGCAGGGCGCGTATTCATATACTGCTGTCAGGCAGTATCAGGACCTTATCCTCCGGTGGCAGGGATATAAGGGACAGGGAGCTTACAGAACAATATTCCCGGCTTGCAGTAACATCCTCACACATATATCTCTACAATGAGCATACAGGTGTTCTGACAGTAAAGACAGCTGACATGGGCAGAACTCAGATGAGGATAACCGTGAATAATCTCACATCACTTGCATCCGGTCCTGCAGGCAATGCTTTCTATTCAGCTGACAGCATGATTGTGCGGATCACACCTGTTTCCATTGACACAATTCTCCGCACTGAGAAGAATATTGCCTCATTCTGCATTGTCAGAAACGGCATTGTCTATGCAGACAGCAGCGGCGCAGTGTATGCTGATGGCTTTGAATTGATAAGCAGCATTACACTGCCTGTGACAGAATTCACTGTTGACAGTGACAGTATTGTATTCTTCCATAAAGGACTGAAGAAGATACGGTTCAGATGAGATTGCTGTTTATACTGATTCTGATCATACCTGCTGTTCTACTGGCTGATACATTGAATTTTACAGACAGTATTCCCGGGAATTATCAGATGGAATATGTTGTAGCAAATGACAATATCATTGTACGGGGAAACGGCACTGTGCTGGAGGAGGGCAGGGATTACAGTTTCACTGCAGGCATGCTCAAACTGAACGGAACGGACTATGATTCATTGAAGGTGATATTTGAAATACTCAGACCGCCTGTCCGGTACAGGAATTACAGGTTTTCCATGCATGAAAGCAGTGACAGCACAGCAGAGGAGGTATATGCAGGTGCGGAGAATGACCAGCTGTTTATCAGCGGCATGAAAGGGTTTTCAATTAATGTCAGTGACAGGGGCAGTATGGACCTGAATCAGTCCCTTGAACTGAGTGTTGACGGCAATGTAGATGAGAGATGGGATATTGAGGGATTCATATATGACAACAGCAGCCAGTATAATTATAATTCAATCAATATACCTGTATCTGAGATTGACAATATGAGGCTCTCTGTAAGGGATTCATCCACAATGATTGTCCTGGGCAATACTGCATTTGATGGATTTGACTCGCGGTTTACAGGAAGAACAAGGGAGATTCTCGGGATTCTCGGTTCCACCAATAATCCGGGTTTTGAAATAAGCGGGGCTGTTGCAGGCCAGAAGGGCAGAGTCAAGACCACTGAGTTTTACTGCAGGGAAGGGGTGCAGGGCCCTTATCCTCTTGTTGATGAGATTGTGCTGAGTGAATATATTATAACACCGGGCAGTGAACAGATATATCTCAATGGGAATCTGCTGAAGACAGGCGAGGATAATGACTATACATTCAATTATCAGACAGGGGAATTGACATTCACTCAAAACAATATTGTTGACAGTGATGATTATGTATATGCCCAGTTCCAGACATATGAGAATTCGGGACCCATGACAGGGTATTATTTTTCAGCAGGCAGTGATGATTCACCTGTCCGCCTGCTCTTTATGAGGGAACAGCAGGATGTCACTGATGCGGATATGAAGGATTCCCTTTCAAGGATTGAGGGGGATTCGGGTACTGTGTTCATCAGTGATTACAATTATGTGGGAGCCGGAAATGGGGATTATACAATGGAGGACTCCATATTTGTCTACAGCGGGTCCGGGAATGGGGATTACAATGTGCAGTTCAGTTTTGTGGGCTATAAAAACGGCAGCTATATATACAATTCCTCGGACAATTCATATGTGTATGCAGGAGCAGGCAATGGCAGCTACAGTCCGGGCAGAACCCTGACACTGCCATTTGAATCCAACTATATTGCAGGTGATTTTCAATACAGCTTTCTTCCCGGTGTCCTCAGAATAAGCACAGGGGGCGGTTTCTACAAATACAACAGATTCAATCCTGATGCCCTTTACACCAAGGATATTTCATATGAGGCACAGTTTGTGTCAAAACAGTGGCAGGCAGGGGAGATAATGATGCAGGTCAGTGCAGGTTATGCCCTGCTCAGTGATTTCTACAGGTCAAAGTGGATATCATCTGATATTGAACAGATCAGCCATGCTGCTGATATAGGGGGACTGGGCAGCATCAGGAATAATACGGACATTACTTTTAATGCTCAATACAGTAAATATATCAAGGGCAGATTGCAGTGGTCAAGACTTGATTCTGTCAGCAGCAGGTCACTCAAACTCTCGGTTGATTCATTTATGGGCTTCTCTGCAGGATTCGCCAGGAGACATTATTCACTGCCTGACAGTACCCTGCGTGATTATACGGGTATTGACATAAGCAGGCAGCTCAGGGCAGTGAAGCCCGGATATACATATGAGAATGAGCTGAAGAACAATATGACATATAATCGTCACACTGCCGGTGTATCATCCGAGTGGTGGCTTGCACGGTTTATCAAAGAGAACAGGATGAGGAAGGATACACTGGAGAATACAATGTATGCTGTCAAGTCGGGATTAAATCGTGATGTCATCGGCCAGAGCATTGCACTGGTTGCTGAATACAGAATGAACAGGCGCATCAGTGATATGCTGACGGACAGCAGGCTGTATGCCAGATTGGATGTAGGCGGTAATGGCAGATATGTGAAGTACAATGCGGGAATACGCCTCTCATCAGTATCACGGTACAAGGAGGTGGAATCATATGTATATGCAGGTCCGGGCAGGGGAGAATATATATATGACTCACTCTCAAATGAATATATATATGATGATTATGAAGGCGAGTATGTGAAGATCACGGAGAATATCATCAGTGACAATGCTGTGGCAAGCAGGGAGGCTGAATGCGGTCTGGAAGCGGATTTCAATATGTTCAAATACAGTTTTGACATGAATTACGGTGATGATACAGAGGATGTGTTTTCATTCAATAAAGGAGACAGACAGAGCGAATATGTAACAATAATGCAGAATGCAGATTATGAGATTAATCAATACATTGTGCCTTTCTGGACTTCTGATATAAGGGTCAATAACAGAATGCTCAATGCATCATACTCAGTGTTTTCCAATAATATCGGTATTTCATCCAGGAGCAGTGAACTGATATATAAACTGTATTACAGGAATGAGAATGATCTCCGTTCAAATCTCTCCGGTTCATATACCAGCAGGGATATCAATACAGGCAATCTTGAACTCTTTATAACAAACAGCCCATTTACATACAGGGTGGATCTGCTCTATGGTAATGCTGATATTATTTACTATGACCTGTTCACTGACAGTCTCTATCCGCAAATTACACTGAGTAAACTGGGGTTCGACCTGGGATACAGAGTGAGCAGGAATATGCGGATAAGCATAAATCCCGGCATCAGCCTCAATACATACAATAATGCACTGCAGACCATACCTGCAGCACTGACCTATGCATATCCTGAAGGACTTGCCTGGACAGGGAATCTATCTGTTTACTGGAATAATGATATTATCAATATCAATATGAGATATTCCACTGAATTCACAGGTGAGAGAGGTTTCCGCCAGAAGGGTGAGCTGGGCTTCTACACATATTTCTGAACAGTTCTGATTTGATGTTTATATTGAAACAAAGGCAGCAGTGAGTAGAATAATATTATGAGTATATTTATCCCGCATATTGTAGAGAGTGTTGCTATTGGCAGGGAAGAGGGGCCGTTTACAGGGCATCTGCTCTTTACTGATATCAATAATTTCACCCGCATGACAAGAACCCTGTTTACGTATGGTGACAGGGGAGAAGAGGCATTGGGCAGAATAATTAAAAGCAGGATGGGTGTAATTGCTGATGCAGTGATTCAGTCAGGGGGTGATGTGCTCGGTTTTGAGGGCGACGGTATGACTGCTGCATTTCCTTCAGAAGAAGACAGGGCATCTGCACTGGGCATTATCTATCATTATTTCAAAAACAATCCTGTGGAGGGTACACGCCTCGGCTCATTTGAACTGGGAATAAAGCACAAGACAGCTTACGGCATGTACAATGTATTCATTGACAGCAGCAAACCGCGCAATTATCTTATATACGGCAAGGGCCTTCAAATGCTTTACAGCAAACCGTTTATCTACGATCACAGGGCATTGTCCTGCAGCAGACCTGTCAAGACACCTCAATTGAACAGTACTGAAAAGACATTCATGTCGGATAAAATATCCGGATTGCCCAGGTGGGGTGAATTCCGTAATGCTGTGACAGGATTTGTGAGAATCAATCTTGAGAGTATTGAATCTGACTGCTCCACAGTGAATATGATAGTCAGAGAAAGCGGCGGCTATGTCAATAAACTGTATTTCAGTGAGAAGGGTGCATATGCACTGTGTATATGGGGAGCCCCGCTATCATCCCGGGATTTCAAGAGGAATGCGTGCAATGCCATGCAGCTTCTCGGTGTCAAGGGAATGACAGGGGGATTTACCTATGGCAAGGTCTATTCCGGTTTCATCGGTTCACAGTCCAGGCAGGAATACACTGTTCTGGGTGAATCAGTAAATCTGTCCGCCCGCCTTATGACCCGCTCAGCAGGCAGTATAATAATAGGGACAGACGGCCTGGGGGATTATGCCCTGTTTGAAGAAGAAGAGGAGAACAGCATGAAAGGTACAGGCCTGGTGAAAAGCGCGGTATTCAAAGGAGTCTCATCAGGCAAAAGGATTTTTACAGGAAGAAGAATTGAGATGGAGATCCTTGATGAGTTCATTGATAATGAAGAGATGCTCATGGAGATTACAGGGAGGCATGGTATCGGCAAGACTGCGCTTGTCAATCATTTTATTGAGCAACACTCACTCAATGCGCTGCATATAAGATGCAGCAGTGATTATAGACCGTATAGTGTGCTGAAGAATATTCTGATAAACGGACTCTTTCTGCCTGAATCGGATTTTGATGAATTCTCCGAAAGCATTGTATATTACAAGAGCAGTATTATGAAGGAATACACACAATACATCTGGCAGACTGTTATTGAAAAGAGCAGTACGGAGAGTGAACTGAACAGTGAGGAAGAGCTGACCGTAATGACCATTGTTTTTAATGAAATAATCAGATTGCTCAAAGAGAATGGAACTGATGTGCTGTTCATTGACAATAGCGAGTGGCTTGACGGTGAGACAGGTTATCTTATCAGTCAATGCAGGGAAAGACCCGGCAGTGCAAGGATTATTGTATCTGGAAGAAACAGAATATTTGAAAGGCATTGCATTGAACTGGACAGCATGGATGAGGGGGTTGAGGAAATAGTGAAAAATGAACTCAATGCAGAGCATTTGGACAGGAGATTGAAGGACTATATACTGAAAACAGGTGAGGGTAATCCGTACTATACAATTGAAATACTCCATTTCCTCAGAAACAGGGATATGCTGAAGCATTCAGGCAATACTGTCATGCTGGCGCATGACACTGTCAGTGAACTGCCGTCAGGAATCAGTGATGCTGTTATCACAAGAACAGACAGTCTGCCGGAGGATGCGGGCAGTATGATAAGGATATGCTCAATTGACGGATATGAATTCGGGAGAGAACATATAATCCGGGCTGCTGTCAAGGTATTCAGGCATATTGATGCTGAAAAGGGTCTGGATGAACTGACACGCCAGGGACTCTTCCGGTATATTCCGGACAGTGACACATATGTGTTCACCCAGCAGGCAATGAGGGATGTGCTTTACAGGAGCCGTATCCCCTCATTCAGGGAAAAGATACACAGGCAATTATTACAGGTATATAAAAGCAGCGGGAATATATATAAACAGCTCTATCACAGCAAATACGGTGAAAGACATTATTACTTCAAGAACCTCTTCTTCAGAGAAATGAAGAAAATTGAAGAAAGCGGAAATTTCCTCAATGTGAAGCTGCTCATTGACCTGACTGAAGGCATCAATCTGACAAAGAAACAGAGGGCAGCTGTCTATCTGATGACCGGTGAGTACTATGGGATGAAAGGGCAGTATGACCTGTCTCTGGGGGAGCTTGTAAAGGGCATGGAATATGCATACGGCGGCATTAAGCGTAAAATAAACAGCAGAGCAGCATACTATCTTATGAAAGCAGGTCATTATAAAGAAGCAGCTGATTATATTGCCAGGATAAGGAAAAGAGAACCCGATATTACTAAACTATCTTGAGCGGCTCGACCGTTCCTTACACTCCCCCGCTTCGCTTTACATCTTTGGAAGCGCCGCGTATATTCTGCTCGATGAACCGGATCGAACCAGTCTTGATATCGACGTGGCGGGGCCCTATTCAAAAGTGGACGAGAACGATTTGAGACAGGCCGCCGAATCGATCGGCCTGCCGGTCAATCCCGAGGATGCCTATGGGGGAATCATATTGAATGGGTAGGACCGTTGCGACTTTGCCTGCAACCCCCGGTCCCCGGTTCCGGAATGAC
>JAWOBN010000066.1:0-4227 GCA_046484245.1 bacterium
ACTCAGATAATGGCTGCAAACCCACCCTAAGATTCGCTATTTATGTAATTACATAACATTTTGTCCAAATCCCGGGGACGACCCTTGCAATTATTGCAAATTGACAAAAGCACAAATTTCTAAGTATCTAAATAACAGCACTTAAAATGATTCCCAATGTAAGTTAATAAATATCAGAACTAAAATTGCATGAATTGCAAGGGTCGTCCCTGGGATTTGGAGGGGGTTTTACAAAATAAGGGACAAAAGGACATATGTTGAAATTAAATTTAAGATGCGGGCTGATCATGCTTAATCATGATCTGTCCCTATAACTAAGAAGCTAAGGCAAATTTAGAAGAGTATGTATAGTTCCTGCGATTTGTAATATTGCTTAATTGAATTAGTAATAAGTGTTTCCGGATAAATCAGCCAACTCTTTTGGATATGAACCAATTCCGTAAAGAATGTAAAGGACCGTCCCCGGGATTTGGAAGATTATTGCAGAAAGCGGGTTTTTCGTGTAACATTTCCAGTATATAGCCGTATTATTTATTGAAAAGAAGACGGAGGCAAATTGTCAGAAGATAAAGTTATTGTAGAGAGTATACTAAATGGAGACAGGGAAGCATTCGCCCGCATAGTTGACAAATACGAGAGGCTTCTCCAGTCCATAATCTATCAGATGGTTCAGGACACTGATCTCACCAAGGACCTCTGTCAGGAGGCGCTTATCAAATGCTATAAGAAACTCAAGACATATGATCCACAGTATTCATTCAAATACTGGCTTGTGAGGATTGCCAAGAATCATGTGATTGACTATACAAGGAAGTCCAGGCCCTCTGCTTCAATTGATGACATACCGGCTGCCAATTACTCGCATCAACCAAAGGATACTGCAGTTCAAAAGGAGAAACAGTCCAATATTGAGCAGGCAATGTCTCATCTCAGTGAGGAGGACAGGATGATCCTCTACATGAAATATCATGAGGGATTCAAGAATCCCGAGATTGCCGGTGCTTTGGATATACCGGATAAGCATATAAGGATAAAGGTCTTCAGGGCAAAGAAGCGTCTCAGGAAGATAATGGAAAATATGGAATACTTTAACAATTATAATTACGGGGAGTAATTATGGATAGAAAATATATACTGATGGAAAAATACTATGACGGGGAGATTACAGAGAACGAGTCCGGGAAGCTCAATGCACTGCTCAGGAAAGACAGTAATTTCAGGAGAGCTTTTGAGGAGTACGGCACTGTTATTGAGGATATACGCACTATCAATGTGCCCCATATAGAATCATCCAAAGAGTCAATAATGAATATAATAAGATATGTGGATATCAGACCTTCCAAGAAGTGGAAATATGCACTGATAGGACTTATATCATACAGTGTGTCATCACTGGCTTTTCTTGTGTATTTCTTCAGAATGAATATTCTGAGATTCTTTGTCACATCAATGAACTCAGTATTCAAATTCATGCTTGATACTGCTGACAGTGCGCAGAGTATTGTCAATTATATGCCTGTTCCAAAAACAGCACTCATTGTTTCAGGACTGAGTGTCCTGATAATAGGCACAGGTATCGCACTGGCTTTTATAAACAGATATGTAAATAGTAAAGGAGGTAATAGATGAAGAATTTAAAGGTATTGCTGATCATTGTCAGCATATTGATTATTTCAGCAGGACTGTATGCAGATACAGACCCGGCTCAGGGAGAGCGTCCCGGAACAGATACAGAAATTGAAATAGAGAATACTGCAGATTCTGCCGCGGATATTGAGATGCATTTCAATGATGAGGATGAGTTTGAATCAGATGATCTCGTATCAATAGGCGGCAAGATAAATGCAGAGGGAGAGGTGTCAGGTGATGTTGTAGGAATCGGAGCTCAGGTGTATGTCAACAGCACAGTCAAGGGAGATGTTGTGATGATAGGATCCAGGGGCAATCTGGATTCCAATACTGTCATTGAAGGGGATTTTGTTGTAATCGGTTCTGTTTTTGATGTGCATGACAATGTCGTGATAAAGGGCCAGAAGACCAATATATCACTGGGACCCCTGACAGGTCTGATGAAAATGGGTGAATTTGATTTTCCCTATGAAAGGAGTTTTACAACAGGCAAACTCGTCGGTGCTATTGCCAAATTCATACTGATTTTCATATTCGCTCTCCTTGTCATTGTGATATACAAGAAGTATCGCAGGGTTGAGGATACTGTGTCAGGCACCCCGCTCAAGACATTCCTATTCGGGCTTCTTGTTGAGATTCTTATTGTGCCTGCAATCATTGTGCTTATTGTGAGTCTCATCGGTATTCCCTTTATTCCACTGTTTATACTGGCTGTACTGTTCGGCGGATTTGTCGGTGCATCAATTATAATGCATATGTTCGGCAGATATGTGCTGAGGGAATTCTTCCATAAAGAGAATGCCCATTACGGGCTCAATCTCCTTGCAGGACTTCTGGTGCTGTCAATCATTCCCCTTATATACCATATTGCCACATGGACAAATGTAGGATGGCTCACAACACTCTCAGGCATACTCAAGTCCATTCAGTGGTACACAGTAATGACATTCTCACTGGGCGCAATGTTCCTCACAAGATACGGAACATATGATTATGCTGAAAGGGAATCCGGCTACAAAGAAATACCATCTGAAGAAGAATAAACAAAAGCCGCCGCCAGGCGGCTTTTTTATTTCAATTCAAAATATATCACGTCTTTCCTCATAAGAAAAAGTCAATGAATATAATTATTATGTAATGTTTGTTTTCTTAATAAAAAAGCATTGAGCATAGCGATTGATGTAATGACGGTAAGGCTCACACATTCTCATCAGCACCGAATTATCGGTTATGCACGGGTTGGCAGAGGTGCTTTCTGAGAACTGTCCCCGCCTCATTATTATTTATGAGGAAACATATGTCTTTCAAGTACTTTATTTTTGAGGAATAACGAGATTATTGAAAAACCGGTGATTTGTGGTAAAATCTTCCTATGGAATTAAAGAAGGAACTCAAGCTCATTGATGTTGTGGCAATAGCCACAGGCGCAATGATAAGCTCCGGAATATTCATACTGCCCGGTCTTGCATTTGCAAAAACCGGACCCTCAATATTCATTTCATATTTTCTTGCCGGTCTGCTGGCACTGTCCGGGGGGCTCAGCATATCTGAGATGGCAACTGCAATGCCCAAGGCAGGAGGGGATTATTTCTTTATCAACCGTTCACTCGGCTCACTTGTGGGAACTGTATCGGGACTGCTGAGCTGGTTTGCATTGTCTCTAAAAAGCGCTTTTGCAATAATAGGAATTTCCGAACTTTTATTTGTCTTCTTCCAATTTGATGTGAGACTCTCCGCTGTAATCATATGCCTTTTTTTTGTCATGCTCAATATAAGCGGTGTAAAGGAAGCAGGGAGATTCCAGGTTCTTCTCTTTGCATCCCTCGTTATCATACTTGCAGGATTTGTCGGACTGGGTTTTCTTGAAATGGATCTCAGCAGACTCAAACCGCTCTTTGAACACGGATTCAATTCAATGCTCACAACAGCGGGATTTGTTTTCATCTCATTCGGCGGACTCATTAATGTGGCAAGCATATCCGAGGAGGTTGCTGATCCCAAGCGCAATATTCCCAGAGGCATCATCTTCTCTGTCATACTTGTAATGATTCTCTATACATTCATACTTATAGTAACTGTCGGTGTTATGAATCCGGGCACTCTGGCGGGTTCACTTACCCCGATTGCAGATGCTGCAAAGAATGTCTGGAATCAGCCCGGTTTTATCATAGTAACAATTGCATCACTGCTTGCCTTTGTCACCACAGCCAATGCGGGAATACTCTCGGCATCACGCTACCCCCTGGCTCTGTCACGCGACAATCTACTGCCGACAATAGTAAGCAGAGTCAATAAACGGTTTCACACACCCGTAATATCAATAGTGCTCACAGGCACATTCATAATAGCATCAATGCTTCTGAAGCTTGAAGTGCTCATCAAGGTTGCCTCAACGATTGTTATTTTGAGTTATATACTGAGCAATCTCTCCATTATCATCTTGAGGGAGAGCAAACTGGAGAATTACAGACCGTCATTCAAAGCCCCGCTCTATCCGTGGATTCAGATTATAAGCATCACTGCATTCATACTGCTTATTGTGGATATGGGACTCACTATCATTCTCATATCGCTCGGTACAATACTTATAGGCATTAT
>JAWOBN010000076.1:0-28119 GCA_046484245.1 bacterium
CGTACAAGTACAGGCTTTTTGCCTAATGTACTGTTCAGATTTAAGGAGAAAGGAAGCGGGATTAACATTGCGAACGGTCTTTGAGACCCAAGACAAATTTAATCTTTTTCGCTTCCTTCCCATACTTATTGTAGATTTACAATCCAACAATAGCATCCAATATATTTAACTCAATAGGAATTATATGACACACGAAGACAAAAATGAAGGTAAAGGATTAAAGGTAAAAGGTAAAAGAATGACCGGAGTCTGCCTTCAGCCATCGGCTGCCAGCCACCGGCTTTATGAATAGGCGGTCAAGAAAGAACGTACAACGGCACTTTCGTGTGACACGCGTGATACGTGTGACTCGTGTGATTCGAATAAGACAAAGAAAGGGAAAAGGATGTATGCAGGAGAGTGGATAGTAACACTCCCTACACATATTTAATATTGATTTTTTGTGTAAGTCAATATATAATTGAATATAAAAAAGGGGAAATATGTACAGATTTGTTGATGTTATTCCAAAGAAAGAGATCAATGATTCACTGAGGGAATTGTTTGAGGTGAGAAGGCGTATTGCTGAGAAAAATGATGAGCCATTTATCTTTCACTCACCAGAGGAACTTGCCAGGGAATACTATAATGAGCACAATTCTCCTGAAAGAGGACTGCGCGGCATTATATATAAAGATGATGATATTGCAGGTTACTATCATTTTGTCACTGCTTCCCCCAATATGACCAGAGAGAAGGAGATGCTTCAGGTGAGCCTCCTTGAAGAAGAGTGGGACAATGAGCTGATTGACGCACTGAAGGAGAAATCAGCACTCTACACACTGGATTCGGACGGTATATATATTATTGCGCCGGACAGTGTCTCAGAGGGGATTGCCAAGGCAATGTCCGGAAAGATGTACACTGAGAACATACATTTCTTTCTTGCCAATGATGCTTTCAATAAGGAATATGCTGAAGAAGTACTCAAGAGAGTGCCTGATGAGAATCCGGATATAAGCATGAAGTTCTTTGAAATGGTCTCTGAGGAATTTGTCAGGGAGTATGCAGAGCTTTTCACGAATCTTATTTGCGGCAATGATGAGGACAGTGAGTCAGAGTATATATCCGAAGAGGAGATAATGCTGTACAATGAGCAGGCTGTGAATATGGGAGGAACTATATACATCTATCTGCTCTTTAATCCCAAGGATGACATTATCGGCATGACCAATGTATTTGTCCCTGCAAGAAAATCACCTGCAAAACTCTATCAGTTCATGACAGGCATAAGGAAGGATTACAGGGGCAGAAAACTCGCTCATTGGCTCAAAGTAAAGATGATAGAGAAACTGAAAGAGGATTTCCCCGATTTTGTTTATATTGTTACAGAGAATCATCCCAATAATAAGGCAATAATCAAGATCAATGAGAAGATGGGATTCAAGAGAAAGTTTTCCTCAAAGATATACAGGGTGGATTTATGAGCAATGACGATTTGAAGGAATATAAAGACAAACGCGATTTTGAGAAAACCGGTGAGCCTGACAGCAATGAGAATAATAGTGAGAAGATATTTGTAATACAGAAACATGATGCAAGCAATCTTCACTATGATTTCCGTTTTGCATACAATGGCGTGCTCAAATCCTGGGCTGTGCCCAAGGGGGTTCCCAAGAAAGGAGGGGTGAAGCACCTTGCTATTCAGACAGAGGATCATCCTCTTGACTATGCTGATTTTGAGGGTGAGATACCCGAAGACCAGTATGGCGGAGGCACTGTTGAGATATATGACAGGGGTACATATGAGAATATACGCTCTAAGAGCATAAGGGATTCATTTGATGACGGAAAGATAGGACTGCAGCTCAATGGTGATGAGATAGAGGGGAAATACTATCTGATACATACGGATGATGAGAACTGGCTAATTTTGAAGAAGAAGAAGAAAGAATAGGAAAAGAAGGTAAAAGGTAAAAGGTAAAAGAAGGATAAAATAGCGGGAAGAAGTAAGAGACACGAGACACGGGACGCGAGTCTTACGGCCGGAGCCGGGTTAATACAGTTTCAAGATCCAAGTTACAAGTTCCAGGTTACAAGGAAGACCGTGTGATTCGCGCGTTTGGTGCGATTCGTGCGAATTCGTAAATGTGAAGAGTATGCCGAGAGAGATTGGATAACGGAAAACGGACAACGACACTTTCGTGTTATACGTGTGATACGTGTGACACGGGAAGAAGGTAAAAGAAAGACCGGCCGGAGCCGGGTCAATAGTTGATAGTTGATGGTTGAAAGTCAGATTCAAGATTCAAGATACAAGTTCCAAGGAAGACCGTGCGATTAGCGCGCTTCGTGCGAATTCGTGCGGTTCGTAAAGATGTGAATAGCCGGCCACAGAGATTGCTTCGCAGATGATTGGCAGGCAAGAAAAACTCGCAAAGACACATCAGGGGCTGGGAGTTGCATTACTACTCGTTCTACACGTTCTATACGCTCTTTACGTTCTATACGTTCTCAGTAATGCATGACGATAAATCGTAGGGGTTCAACAATTTGAACCCTAATCCAAGATTCAAGGCAAGTTGTTATCAGAAGAATGTGTCATATAATATCTTTGCAAAAAGCAGGACAAGAACACCGATAAAGATTGGTCTGATGACATTCTTTCCCCTCTTCAGGACCATACCGGAACCCAGCGCATTCCCGCCAATACCTGCCAGTGCAGCCGGTATGCCCAGGGCGAAAATAACCTTGCCGTGCATGAGAAATGTTATAAGGGCTGCAATATTAGAAGCCAGATTGACGACCTTTGTATTGGCATTTGCAGTGACAAAATCATACTTCATAAGTGCAGTGTATATCAGTATGAGAAAAGCGCCTGTACCGGGTCCGAAGAATCCGTCATAGAATCCCACAAAGAAAGGCAGTATGGAAGCAATAAGATATTTCTTCACCCCGCCCAGTTCAAAAGAGACATTGACCTGACCGAGATCTTTTCTGACAAATGTGAATACAGTGAGAACCGGTATCAGGACAATCAGGATATATCTGAGGAATGAGGGGTCTAAGAGAAGCACTGTCCTTGTTCCGGTGAATGAACCTGCAAGAGCGAAAATTGCTGATATGACCGCAACCTTGCCGTCTATCAGTTTATTCCTGTGATATGTCAGTGTTGTGAAGAGTGTGCCGAACATTGAGGAGAATTTATTATTCCCCAGTGCAAAATGGGGTGGAAGACCTGCTGCAAGATATGCGGGTACTGATATCAGTCCGCCACCGCCTGCAATTGCATCAACAAAACCTGCAAAAAAGACAAGGGGCAGTACAATGGCAAATGTTTCCCAGGTTAATATCAATCATTGTCTCCTTTGTATATACTGCCGTCAGGCAGCATCATATCCGAGTGATACTCTCCCCTCTTTTCCATATGAAACCTTATGCAGTCATTATTATTGATAAGGCAGTAATTCTCTGTCCAGTAGGGCGATATTTCACCTCTCTGAGTTCTTCTGCCTACAGGGCATGTGTCATTCCATCTGCAGTGCTCTTTATTGCTCAGAGCATTGAGGAAATTCATATTATCCCTGCTGTCTCCCCTGCTGTAATACACCTTTATACCTCTCTGTCTCAAAATAAATTCTTCCCTGCCCGGCTCAGGAATAAACAGCACATTGCAGTAATCGGGCATTACATCTGTCTTGCGGTCAGTGGCTTCTGTTTTTATAATAAACTCATCAGCATCCTCAATACTGCTGAGGGCACTGTTCTTCACCGGAAACACAGCAGTATAATGAGTGTTTACTGCTTCAATTACAATGAAGCTATCTGTTTCATAGGATTCTGTTATTTCAAGCCCGCTGTTTTTTACTATATTTTCAGCCTCTGCAAGTGAATAATGCTTTTCCCTCTTTTTGAATATTGTATGCAGTCTGTCTTTAATGGAGCCGCCGCCTGCTTTCCAGTCAACTATGTACAGTTTGCCATTATAGGCAAGCATTGATACAATATTGCGCATTGCATCATCAGGGTCATTGAGGTGATGAAAACTGCGGAGCACAAATATCATGTCATAGAGTTTGTTTGTATTGAATTGCTCTGCAGTGGCCTTATGTGTCTTGAATCCGTTTACACTCACACCATTGGGGTCTATGCCTGTCACATTCATGCCCGGCAAAGTGAGTCTCTTCATGAAATCCCCCCTGCCGTATCCTACTGCCAGTATGCTGCTGTAATGATTATGATCATTGACAATCATCTGCATCAGAATCCTGTCACCATTATTGTATCTTTCCATAAAAATCCTTTTTTTGACATTATATAATATAGATTGCCAAAGGCAAGAAGAAAACCGGCCTTTGGCCGGGTCAATAGTTTATGGTTAATAGTGGATAGTCTATGTGGTGAGCAGGCCAAGCAACGTGCGATTCGCGCGGTTCGTGCGAATTCGTGTGGTTCGGAAAGAAGAAGGTAAAAGGATAAAGGTAAAAGGTAAAAGAATGACCGGCTGGAGCCGGGTCAAGAGTTGATAGTGGATGGTCAATAGTCTGTGAATAGACGCCACGGAAGATAGTTGCTGGTGACTGGTGGCTTGTATACGAGGTTGAGAGTTGATGGTTGATGGTCTATAGTCAATGTGAATAGCAGGACAAGAAAGAGCCTACAACGGAAAACGTACAACGCACAACGGCGGAAAGAGAATGAATAGTGGGTAAGGAGATTGGTTCAATATAGAGCGTATAGAGCGATTAGAACGAGTAGAACGCATAGGAAAGGAAAAGGAAAAGAAATGGGAGCTGCAACCGGAATGAGGAGATTTAATTTGTGTATTTGAGGAAAGGGGCGGTATTACTAACCCACTCTAACGGAAGCCGTATCACGCAAAACGCATGACGATATTCGTAGGGGTTCAACAATTTGAACCCAAGTTTCAAGTTCCAAGAAATCGCAGCAAAGCTGCTTTTATGCCTTCAGCCACCAGCTGCCGGCTACCGCTTTGTGAATAGCCGGCCACGCTCTATCGCTCTTTATAACGCATCACGCATCGCGTATTACGGGTCTTATTCATTGACAGTAATTGTACATATTATATAATGAAGAAAAACAGTGGAGGTATATTATGAAAAAATTAATGATTGTTTTAATTGCCGGCTTTTTATTTTTATCACTTTACTCCCAGTCAGGGGGCGGTCTTGGCGGGCCTATGTTCGGGTACTACATGAATGAAATGGATGATATTAATGCTACAATAAGCAGCATAACAGGCAAGAGCCTGGCTGATACGGATTTCCAGATGGGCGGAGGCGGTTATGCTATTATGGATGGTCTGATAATAGGCGGATACGGATACGGCGGTGAGCAGGTGCTTGCCACTGACAGCCTCAGCCTAAATTATTCTATTGGCGGCGGTGCATTTGAGTTCGGCAGATTATGGGATATCAAAATCATGCATATCGGTATAATAGGCAAACTCGGCTCCTCCGAGGAGGTTATACGCCTTGAACCGAAACCGCTAATAAATATTTCACTGGATTCACTCCTCACAAACCCGGGCAGGACATCTGTGATGAAGAGGGGCGGATTTGAAACAGGATTGTCCCTGATGGGCATTTTCCCCATAAAGAACTGGATAAGCATTGCTCTTAAGGGCGGAGTTTCATACGGTTTTTCAAGAGACTGGAAACTGGAAGACGGCGGGGACATACTCAACAGCCCGGAAGACAGACCCTTGAGATATGACCTCTCCATCGGCGTGATGTTCGGTATGCTTGCCGGTGAATGACTGAAATGCGGATCCTGTTATTCCTGCTGATACCTCTAATCATCACAGCTTCCGCGGACTCTTACTGCGGTGATTCTGCAGGCAATCTGATACAGAGCGGGGAGAATGTATATATATACAATACCGGTGCTGAGAGTTATTCCATTGACACAGAGAGATCCCTCTTTGAATTCATGTCATTGAAGAATCTCGGCAACAAGATATATATAGGCAAACTGAAGGACAATGCAAGGGCAGGACAATCTGTTACTCTATATTATTCGCATTCCGGCATCACTGACACATTATCCTTTACAATCACACCCTCATTTCTTTATTTTGATATTGAAAACCGCAATCTGTCTGCCGGGGATTCACTCAGAGGCAGTATTGTCTTTGCAGAGGGTAATGAAACAACTGCCCGGGGCATTGACTCAGTCAATATGATAATAACACATACGGGAAATGATTCTTCATATGCATTAAATATCTTCTCCATTGATTCACTGTATGAATATGATTATTCCTCGGGCTTTATCAGGGTTGATTTACCTGCTCCTTCCGGCAGCGGACTGTTCAATACGGACATTGCCTATTTCAGCAATAACAGGAGTGACACAATTGTCAATACAGGGGGATTCAATAAGGACAAGACCCTTTACAGCAGAAGGATGTTTGTCCTGGACTGCAATAATATACAGAAGACAGAACAGTTAGAGGAGTATATTTCAGGTTATCCCGGCATACCCGTAAGCACATATTTCTTTGATATTGAATCTGACTCCATTATCCGTCACAGCCCGGATTTCCTTGCTGTTATTATGGATAAACCGTTTTCAATGGGTTCAGTGTATGCACTGAGGGAAGGACTCGGCTCAACAGTATTTATCTTTTCTGAAAACAGCCTGCTGCCGTCACTTGCAGAGGGTGACAGCCTGGGATTCACATCCGTTCTTTCTGAACCTGATTCTGTATCGCCATTCTTTGACAGTTCCGGTGAATACTCTTTCATGAGTCCGGAGGACTCCTTCAAGACGGACTTTGTCCATGCAGGCAGGTTCCACTGGTACTCATTCATACCCGGTAAAATTGACTATGATGAGCTCCTCTACATAGACAGGGCTGTGTCTGATATCAGTTTGAAATCAATACTGGGCAGTTTTATTAATATTGAAATTTTCAGTAATAGGGAATATAATCAATATGTCCTTGAAATCTACGGACCGGATGGCGGGTTCATAAGAGAACTGAGTCTCGGCAGTCTGAAAGAAGGCAGGAATGTCCTTAATATTAATTCAATACTTGAAGATGCACTTGATAGAAGAGGTGCCTTTATCTATGTTTTAAAAAGAGGTGATGAATGCATAGCAGAAGATATTGTTTATTTATTGTACTGAGCATATTGGCTCTCAGTATCAGTGCAGATATGCTGAGCATTGATATAGATGACATGAAACCTGTGCTGGACAATTCGTCCGGGTCTGATCTCCCCTATTATTTTTACCTGCTGCCCTCCGGAATAACTGTTGATTCTGTTTCATTTGAAGAACCGGTTTCATCAGACAATAAGACAGTTCTTACATTCAGCGGCAATTCACCACTTTCATACCCGGCCTCTAAGCACAGCCCCTCTCCATTCAAATCAGAACTCAGCCCCGGGGCATTATTCCATGACAACAGCAGATTGCTCAAATTATTCCCTTACAATTATAAAGATGCATTGACTGAGTACAGAAGAGCTGATGTCTTCTACAGCAACAATGCAGTAACCAATTCCCCCAAATCATCCTCTCCGGACTATATTATTGTATGCAGGGCTCAATATGACACTGCTTTCAGCCGTTTTGCTGACTGGAAAACAAAAGCAGGATACAGAACTGCTGTCTATACTGTTGAACATATTGACACTGTACAGGCGGGAATTGACCTGCAGGAGAGAATAAGGAATTTCCTCAAAGACAAATACCTGACAAGTAATTTCAAATACCTCCTGCTTGCAGGTGATTCAACCATGATACCTGCAAGAAGGATGTTTGCAATGGAATGCGGAGCAGGATACTACGATGATGAGGACTCCATACCTTCGGATTTGTACTACTCTGCATATGACGGTGATTTCAATTATGACGGAGACCATATATACGGGGAGATTGAGGATTCTGCTGATCTCTATGGTGATGTATATGCAGGCAGAATGCTCTTTGACACATCATTCGGCCCCACTTATGCAATCAACAGAACAATCAGTTATGAAAGAACAGAGGAGACAGAGCATCTCTCCAGGGGCATGTTCCTGGGCATGGTCCTGTGGGATCCGCCCTATACCCCGGGGGGCGAACTCAAGGATATGATTGGAGATGACATCATTCCTTCCGGATATAATATAAAGAAATTCTACGAATCACAGGGGCATTCGGGTGACAGTGATATACTGGACTCACTGGACATGGGCTACTCCATTGTAAATCATGCAGGGCACGGTTCATACAAGGGCGTCTGGGTTGACGGGGCAACTGCAATTTCAACATGGGACGCTCTGGGGCTCACAAACGGGAATAAGACAGGTCTCTTCTATTCAATAGGCTGCTGGGTCGGAGCATTTGACAGGGCTAATGATCTCCGCAATTTTTCAATGTGTCTCCAGACAGCTGATAATGGCGGATTTGTCAGTGTAGTAACCAATTCCAGATACGGATGGGGGGCACCGGGATATCCCGGATGGGGAGTTTCCGATACATGGGATTACGCTTTCTTCAAACTCCTCTTTGAAGAGGACAATAAGCAGGCAGGACATATACTCAATGAACTTAAAAAACAATTTGCACCATACAGTGATAATGAGAATCTCTACAGATGGCACATGTATCAGGTAAATCTCTTCGGGGATCCCTCACTGCGCATCTATACACAGAGCCCGGACAGTATATTGACAGACAGGATATTCACCGGTGATTCTCTGATAATATATGCAAGTGACGCAGCGGGCATGCCCCTTGTAAATGTATGCGCTGCAGTAAGCACTGATTCTCTTATAAGCAGGGACACATCCGATGTGTCAGGCAGGATTGTGCTGAGAACAGATACACTGAATATGAATTATCTCACACTTATAAAGGACAATTACATCACACACTTTGACTCATTCACAGTTGATTCCGGAAGCCCCTCTGTTGCACTGGTATATGACAGGCTCTTCTCCGGTATTGCCAATACTATGCATGTAAGGAATTATACAGACAGTGCAAGGAGTGTCCATCTGACAAGCAGTGCGTGGGACACTGTTCTGACTATTCCTTCCGGTTCAGCAAATGAACTTCAATACAGTATTACAGGCAGGGACGTTTTCACTGACTCTGTTCTGCTTCAGTATGATTCCGGTGACATACTGTACAGATTAATAATACACCCCCTTGACATTGAGCCTGATTCATTCTCATTTGACAACAATGTGTTTTACTATAATACAGTCAGCCGGCATTTCCCGTTACTGACAGGCGGCAGCCTCAAACTTTCACTGGACAATGGACTTTATCTTGATACTGCTCTGGCAATTACGGGTGACAGTGTTGAGATTGAATACTGCACATCCCTTCCCCCTGAAAGTGAATATACAATGCTCAGCAGGATGCTCCTCAAGGAGAGTGATACACTGTTTTCAGACAGTGTATTCATAATAAACAGGAATTCACTCTTCAGTGATGATTTTCAGTCCGGCTTTGATAAGTGGCAGACCATAGGCACAGGATGGATTATAACAGACAGCTCTCTGCATTGCGGCAGTGACAGCTCTTACTATCCGTCAATGCATTCAAGCATAACAAGTGATTCATTTCTCATTATGCCTTCCTCTGTATGTTCCATAGAGATGAATTTTGAATTCCCCGCACTGGAATTTGATTCCGGTTCTCCGGTATTTGATGTGGACGGGATGTTCATATCAATTATAACAGGCACAGACACCACTGTACTGGATTTCCTCTCATCAGGCGGTGCTCTTGAATCAAAATCAGCACTTTACTTTGACGGTATAAAGGGCTATCCCATAGGCAGGGACACACCGTATTACGGCAGGCTCCATTTCACATTCATCTCAGACAGTGTTGATGAAAGAAGGGGTATCTACATTGACAATATCAGGATGCATTCACCCTACAGTTTCTACTCGCCTGATTCGGGTCTTCTGGATGAGGATGTTTTTTATATTTCACGGAGAAGCGGTTTGATTTCTTCCGGTAATTTCGTATACTATATAAACAGGTTAGACCGCCCGCTTGAAATGAACATATATGCTGTTGACGGCAGATGCATTTACTCCCGGAGAGTTACAGGCAGCGGTGAGCATATGATTGACCTCAGCAATGAAGGCAGCGGTGTCTATTTCCTGAGGATAAATTACAATAACAGAATCTATTCTGACAGAATAACGGTAATAAGGTGAATTTATGAAAGAAAGAATCAAGAATTATTTTCTCTCGGGACTTGTATTTGCAGTGCCTATTGTGGTCACTGTATATATCACTATTTTTATTGTCAATACACTGGGCGGCATGTGGCAGACAATATTTGCGGGGATTCCGTATATAAGCGAATTTCCGCCTATGTTCGTCAAATTCATAGGCCTTCTCATATCTTTCATACTGATAATGTTTATCGGTTTTCTCGGCTCCAATATACTGGGCAGATTCCTCTTCTCCATTCCCGAGAAAATCATAAGGAATACACCGATAATGAAGGATATTTACAAACCCGCCAAGGAACTCACAGACACACTGTTTATGAACAAAACTAATTTCAAGACAGTTGTGCTGGTGGAATTTTTCAGGAAAGGCGAATGGACAGTGGCATTTATTACCTCTGATGCCAAATGGAAAATTGATGATGAAGAGGCTGTCTCTATTTTTGTTCCTACAAGCCCCAACCCCACCAATGGTTTTTTTGCAATAGTTGCAAAATCACAGACAAGGAAGACCGATTTCACTGTTGAGGAGGCATTGAAGCTTATTGTCTCCAGCGGTCTGGTATTCAATAAAACAGGAGAGATATTTTCCGATGAATATAAAACAAATTCTCAGTAAATTCCGCAGCTCTGAACCGGAGAATGAGAAGACACTAAGGGAAATCATATCCGATTCAAGCAAAAAAGATATTATAAGCAGTGATGAAAAGGAATTGATTGACTCCATATTTGACCTTGAGGACACCTTTGTTGAGGAGATAATGGTGCCGAGGGTTGATATGATCGCTTGTCAGCACAATACATCACTGGATGATATTATAAGGCTTATCAATACAACATCAAAATCGCGTCTGCCGGTCTATCATTATCATCTGGATAATATAATCGGTATTGTCAATGGGAATGATATACTGAAATTCTCTGCGTCAGACAAACCTGTCAAGGCAGTGGAGATCATCAGACCTCCATATTTCATACCGGAGACAAAAAGCGTGCTCTCAACACTGCGCGAATTCCAGAAGAACAGAATCAGCATAGCCATTGTGATAGATGAATACGGCGGTGTTGCGGGACTCATAACAATGGAGGATATTGTTGAGGAGATTGTCGGTGAGCTGCAGGATGAACTGGACAAGGAAGAGCCCATGCTGACCAAATTATCCGAGAATACATATCTGGTTAATGCAAGAATGGAACTGGATGAGTTCAATGAGGCAATGAACACTGATTTTGACTATGAGAATATCAATTCAGTGGGGGGCATTGTGCTCTCCGAACTGGAGCATATACCGACAATAAACGAGAAACTGACACTGGAAAATATTGAATTCAAGATACTGGAAATGGTCAAGACAAGAATACAGAAAATAATCATTAAGGATCTCAGGGGCAATAATGACTGATTTTACTCATCTTCACGTACACACTGAATACAGTATGCTGGATGGCGCCAATAATGTGGGCAATCTCATCAAGAGGGCAGCTGACCTTAATATGTCATCACTGGCAATAACGGATCACGGCAATCTGCACGGGATTATTCATTTCTATGAAAAGGCATTGAAAAACGGGATAAAACCGATTATAGGAGAGGAATTCTATCTTTCACCGCATCCTCTTGATTCCACCAATGAGATGAAGAGAAAGGCGAAGAATTATCATCTCGTTCTCCTTGCAAAAAATGAGAAGGGGCTCGGGAATCTCTACAAACTCTCATCCCTGGGTTTTACCCGCGGATTCAGATACAGACCCCGTATTGACAAGGGAATGCTGAGAAAACATTCGGACGGACTTGTATGTCTCAGTGCATGCAGGGGCGGAGAGATTCAGAGTAATATACTGAACAATGATATTGACGGGGCAATGCGCAGTGCCAGGGAATACTGCGAGATATTCTCCAAGGAGAGATTCTTCCTGGAACTGATGCGCATAGGACTTGCTGATGACAACAGGATAATAGAGGGGCAGATGGAGATTGCCCGTGAGCTGGGCATAGATGTGGTTGCGACCAATGATGTGCACTATCTGACAAAGAAGGATTCACTTGCTCATGAGATACTGCTCTGCATACAGACAGGCAGGACAATAAATGATGAGGACAGATTCAGGTTTCAGACCAATGAGTTCTATCTCAAGACACCTGAGGAGATGAGCGAACTGTTCAGTGATATACCCGAGGCATTGAGCAATACAATGAAAGTGGCTGATATGTGCAATGTGAAGATTGATGTGTCAGGCAAGAATTTCAAGATGCCGAGGGTGGAGCTCAAAGAGGGCTTTGATAATGAGGATGATTATCTTGAATACCTCGCAGGCAAGGGTCTTGAAGAAAAATTCCCCGGCGAGATAACACCTGAAGTAAAGAAGAGATATGAATATGAATTATCCGTCATAGAGAAGATGAATTATGCGGGTTATTTCATTATCATATATAATCTTATTGAGATGGCGAAGGAGAACAATATAACAATAGGTCCGGGCAGGGGTTCGGCAGCAGGCTCACTGATTCTGTATCTGCTCGGCATAACAAAGGTCAATCCCCTGGAATACGGACTGTTCTTTGAACGTTTTCTCAATCCGGAGAGAATATCAATGCCTGATGTTGACATAGATATTTCCGACCTGGACAGGGACAAGCTGCTCAATATACTCACAGAGAAATATCACAGGGAGAATGTTGCACTGATTGCCACATTCGGCACACTGAAATCCAGACAGGTCTTCACTGATGTTGCAAGGGCATTTGAAGTGCCGCCTGCAGAGGTCAAACGCATTACAAAGAGAATGCCTGCCAATGCGGGGCTCGGCGATGTTTACGATGAATCAGCTGATTTCAGAAAACTGGTGGAAAATGATCCCAATTTCAAGAAGATTTATGATATATCACTGGTACTTGAGAATAATGTGCGCCATGTCTCCAAACATGCAGCGGGAATCGTGATAACCCCCGGGCCCATGACTGATTATGCACCCGTATTCTCCAGTCCCGGTGAACAGACCAATATCACCCAATTTGAGAAAGACACACTGGAGAAGATAGGCCTTGTCAAGATGGACCTGCTCGGACTCAGGACACTCAGTGTAATTGACAATACACTTGATATGCTTGCCGGCAGGGATGTGGAGATTGATATAGATAATCTTCCGAAGGATGACAGTGATACATTTGACACAATCAGGAAAGGTGCAACAGCCGGGGTCTTTCAGCTGGAAAGTGCCGGTATGCGTTCATTCCTCAGGAGATACGGTCCGGAGGATTTCAATGATATTATCAAGATCATCTCATTCTACAGACCCGGACCCATGCAGGAGATGGGCAAGATAATCAACAGGAAAAACGGCAAGGAGAAAGTGACATACGATCACCCGCTTGCAGAGGATATACTCTCCGAGACATACGGACTTATGATTTATCAGGAACAGGTGATGAGTATAGCCAATAAGATTGCAGGATTCTCCTTTGCAAAAGCGGACATACTGAGAAAAGCAATGAGCAAGAAGAAGCGGGACCTGATGAATCAGTATGAGAAGGAATTTGTTGAGGGAGCGCAGGCTAAGGGAATAGACAAGAGGATTGCCCTCAATATATTTGAGAAGATAGCCAAGTTCGCTGAATACGGGTTCAATAAGTCACACGGCACAGCATACGCTTTCCTCAGTTATCAGACAGCATATCTCAAGACACATTATCCCCTTGAATTCATGGCATCCACAATCAATTCATATATCGGGGTCATAAAGAAGGTTGTGAAGTATATTGAAGAGACAAAAGCAATGGATATTCCCATACTGCAGCCTGATATCAATAAATCCGGTTTCAAAGTGAGTGTTGAAGGCAATGGACTGCGCCTGGGGCTCGGTATTATAAAGAATGTCGGTCAGAGTGCTGTTGAAAATATCATGAAGAACAGGAAGGATGAACCGTATAAGAATTTCTATGATTTTCTCACGAGGGTGGACACCAAGACAGTGAACAAGAAGGCTGTGGAGTCGCTTATCAAAGCAGGGGCATTTGATTCACTGGGCAAGGATAGGCATCTGCTGCTGGACAATTTCCCCGAGATACTCAACAGGGCAGACAAGAAGAAAGAGAAAATAGAAGCAGGCATGCTATCACTATTCGGTGAGGAGAGTGATGGTGACTGGGAGAGCATGATTACTGTTGACAAGAAATGGAATAAGGAAAAGCTCCTCAATTTTGAATTTGAGGTACTTGAATTCTTTATATCCGGTCATCCGCTTGAGAAATACCGCGGGCTCTATAACTCTATTGTCACGCATTCACTGGATGATTTCAATGAACTGGATTCAGATGAGAATGTCACTATGATAGGCATACTGAACAATATCAGCAAGAAGAAAGCTCGTTCAGGCAAATACTATTCCCTCTTCAGGCTGTTCACTCTGGAGGGATATGTGGCATGTGCAATATTCAATGATACGCATGAGAAATACTCCCCGTATCTTGTCAAGGATTCATCTGTTGTTGTATTCGGCAAGACAAAGAGGGATGATGAGAACACACTGCCCAGGATATTTGTTGACAAGATCATACCCCTTGAAGAAGTGAGAAAATACATTGACGGTGTGAAGCTCAGTATAACACTTGATGAGATGGATGAGAAGATGATAAATGATCTCAGGACATTTGCCTCATCCAATATGGGCAATAATCATCTCATTGTTCAGATAAAGAGCAAGCAGGATAATACAATAAGGATAAAGTCAAAATCACTGCAGATTGCCGTAAATTCACATAATTTTTCCAAACTGGAGAATATAGTCGGAGAGGGCAATGTGCATTATCTTTTCAAACAATTCTAAACAAGAGGACCTATGAAACATAGAATAATAATGGGTATGCAGTGGGGAGATGAGGGAAAAGGCAAAATTGTTGATGTGCTTTCTTCGGATGCAGATGCAGTTGTCCGTTACCAGGGCGGAGCCAATGCCGGGCATACTGTGGTTATAGACGGCAGAAAGATAATACTCCATCTTCTGCCCACGGGTATTCTGCAGAACAAGATATCAATTATCGGCAATGGTGTTGTCGTGGACATTGAGGAATTGATCAATGAACTTGAAGAGGTGCGCGCATTCGGCATTTCACCGGACAAATTAATGATCAGCTCACGGGCACATATTCTCTTTCCCCTGCACAAGACAATTGACGGTGCAAAGGAGAAGAGCAGGAAGAACAGCATAGGCACCACAAAACGGGGTATAGGGCCTGCCTATGCGGATAAATTTTCAAGAACAGGACTGAGAATGTGTGATATGCTTGACAGGGATGCATTTGAGAAAAAGCTCAAGGCATATCTTGAAAATTATAATGACTACCTTGCACCGCATTACAGTACTGAGCCGCTTGATATTGAGACTCATACAGAGACAATAATGGAGCTAAGGGACAAACTGTATATATACATAAAAGACACTGATATTATTGCCCGCGATCTTTACTCCTCAGGCAGGAGAGTGCTCTTTGAAGGAGCTCAGGGCGCACTGCTTGATATTGATTTCGGCACATACCCCTATGTTACATCATCCCATCCCATAGCACCCTATGCATTCTGCGGCAGCGGATTCCCCATTGCCGGGGATTTTAACATAACAGGCATTATGAAAGCATATACCACAAGGGTCGGGGCAGGGCCATTCCCCACAAGAATGTCAGAAAGAGAGGAGCAGGCATTGAGGGACAGGGGCGGTGAGTTCGGAGCCACAACAGGGAGAGGCAGGAATTGCGGCTGGCTGGATCTCTTTGCAATGAAGTATGTCAGTTTTATTTCCGGTATTGACAGTATAGCACTGACAAAGATTGACATACTCGCAGGTATGGGTGAATTAAAGGTCTGCACTCAGTACAGATACAGGGGCGAAACATTGAAGACATTCCCTGCTTCAACTGATATGCTTGATGAGGTGGAGCCTCTCTATAAAACACTTGACGGCTGGACTGACAATGATATCCGTTCACTGGGTGAAGGAAACATGCCCCGCACAATAAAGGCATACATAGACCTCATTGAGGATTATACGGATGCAAAGGTGACAATGATTTCCAATGGTCCTTCAAGGAAGGATATAATCAATATAGAAGACAGATAATGAAATCCGTATTGATAGGCGCAGGCAAGGTATTCTATTCAATAATAATATTCATTCTTTCAATACTCGCTGCACGTTTCTTCTCAGTTCATGACTACGGTCTGTTCCGGGAATTCTACCTCTATCTGCTCATAGGCATTTCAGTATCCGGCATACCTGCAACAAATGCAGTTTACTATTTCAGGGGTGTCAATATACAGAGAATGATGATACTCTTTGCCATGTCAATGCTCACAGGTTTGTCAATACTTGCGCTGATAATCATATTCACAGGCAAATCATTCATATGGATCATTATTGCATCACTGCCCGGCTCCATACTCTATATACTGCTGGAGGCTGCTCTGCTCTCTGAGAAATTCCATTACAGGGCTTTCTCCCTCACATTACTGGAGGCATTCTCCTTTCTCATCCCTATTCCCATTATGCTCAATGCAGGCCCGGACATAGACCTCTACTTCAGGATATTCCTCATACTCTCAGTAGTAAAGGCATTACTCTATATGATAACCATAATGCGCATTGTTGACCGTGAGAACACCAATGGATTGAGGCATATTGTAGTATACACACTGCCTGTATATATCAACAGTATTGTCGGCATGATCTCCGGCAAAATAGACAAGTATGTTGTGTCAGCATTCTTCGGGCCCTCGGTATTCGCTTTCTACTCTTCAGGGGCATTTGAGGTGCCGCTTGTCGGCAGATTCATACACGGAGTATTCACATCCAAGGCATCGGACATAAGGAATCATATAAGAAACGGCACATACTCAGCAGTAAAGAACAATCTCTCTTCACTGATAGACAAACTGGCGGGATTTACGGGACTGCTCTCAATTGTGCTTATTATCAATGCGCGTTTTGTTATTGAGACACTCTTCACTGTTCAGTACAGTGATGCATTCATCTATTTTACTGTATATCTCTTCATACTGCCTATCCGGCTCATGCCAATGGGTTTTCTGATGAGTCTCAAGGGCAGGACAAAGGAATTGATGTATCTCGGTACAGGAGATGCATTGCTCACAACAATACTCGCTATTGTACTTATCTATCTCTGGGGTCCTGTAGGCGGCGCATTCGCATTCATATCCGTAACATTTGTCCAGGTCCTTTTCATACTCTATTTCATCCGTGACTTCTTTCCTGTGCGCCTCTTCCTGGTTCATTACTTCCTCAGTTTCTTCTTCATGCACATAGGACTGATGCTGCTCAACAGCAATTCTCTTCTCATTGCAAACAGTTCTGTTATTGTATATATTATTTCGGTTCTGATAATAATTGTCCTGAGGAAAAGATTATGGAAGTGATTTTTCTCGGTACAGGAACATCAATGGGTATTCCCATTATAGGATGCAGGTGCCGTGTCTGCACATCACCGGATATAAGAGACAGAAGGACCAGGCCGGGCATACTCCTGAGAAAGGACGGGTATAATCTGCTTGTTGATGCCTCAGCGGAACTCCGCATACAATTGCTGAGAGAGGATATCAGGCATATTGATTCAATATTCATTACTCACCCGCATGCAGACCATATATTCGGACTGGATGATACAAGGGTCTTTTCACTGAAGAATGGCAAGCCGATGCCCATTTACTGCAGTCTGTCAACAGAAAATGAAATAAGACGCGTCTATGATTATGTATTCAGGGATACCCAGAAGGGCGGCGGTAAACCGTCATTTGAGTTCAGAAGAATTGAAGAGACAAAGCAGATAGGGCCCTTTGAAATATACCCCTTCAAGGTCTGGCACGGTAATATTCTCATTGATGCCATTGTTACCGACAATCTCATTATTATTCTTGATGCATCGTATATTGAACCGGATACACTGAGAGCCGTAAAACCAATGGGGGATTACGGTATTATCAATGGACTGAGGATGAGACCTCATTCAACGCATTTTTCATTTGCCGAATCATCTGCCCTTCTCTGTTCACTGAACATCACTGAAGGATATATACTGCATCTGACACACGATTTTATGCATGATGATATTGAGAAAATGACACCGGAAAACATACATCCGGCTTATGACGGTCTAAGAATCTGTATTTGAATACTATCTGGACAGTTTCCTGTCCATGTTTCTCAAACGCCTGACAAGTGTTGAGATGAGGGCTCCCATAAGGGGGTCTTCCTCTATCTGTCTCTGTATGGACTGTCTGTTGAGCACAAGTACAACACAATCCTCAATTGCCTCAGCTGATGCAGAGCGCGGTTTGCCGTCAATAATCGCCATCTCCCCGATGAATTCACCCTCTGAAATAACAGCAAGCTGCTTCTTCTCCCCATTCTTGTCAAGATAGATCCTTATCTTGCCGTCTTTGACCATGTAGACCTCATCAGGCGGATCGCCCTGTCTGAAGAGCAATTCACCTGATGATAATTTCCGTTCAAATCCGTTTAAGATAATTACCTCACTTTTCTCGTCGGATACTTATCTTCCCAGTCAAATACAATCTGCGCAACAATATATATGGATGAGTATGTACCGATAATCACTCCGATTATAAGTGCAAATGCAAAGTCATTGATAACTGCTCCTCCGAAGATATACAGTGCAATCAGTACGATGAGAGTTGTGAGTGATGTGATTATTGTACGGGACATTGTCTGATTGAGTGATATATTGATAATATCTCCGAATGACTTCTTTCTGAGGAGCTTCTTATTCTCCCTTATCCTGTCTGAAATAACAATGGAGTCATTGATTGAATAACCTATCAGTGTGAGTATTGCAGCAATGATCGGTATTGTAATCTCTTTATTGGTTACTGCAAATATGCCGAGTGTTATCAGCACATCATGGAACAGGGCAATAATTGCAGCTACACCGAAGCGGAATGTGAATCTTATCCAGACATAGACGAGTATGCCGGCAAGACCTATGAGCACGACCCACAGTGATTTTTTCTGTAATTCCTTTGAGAATGTGGGACCCACTATTTCCTCTCTGTCAATTCTCACATTTGTATCGGGGAATTTATTCTTCAGTGCATTGATAAGACCTGTTGTCGGGGAGAATTCCGATTGTGCTGTCTCCTTTAACTTATAGTCCGGCTTCTCAAAATCGGGGATTATGCCTTCACTCGGTTCATCACTCTCAGACACCTGAATTCTTATCTCTCTTTCAGGTCCCCTGTTGTCATTGTAATCCACTGCAAATGCCCTTATTGTAATGACAGTGTCCTCTGTAAAGCGGTCCACAGACAGAGTGAATCTGCCGCTCTCTTCATTATTATCATATTTGTCATCAGCACTGACAGGCTGAATTTCATCGTAGAAATCAGCATCAACAAAAATATTCTTTACAGATGATTCCTTGTCATATGCAGTAAGTCGCACTGCAACCTGATCCTCGCCTGCAGTGGGATTGGGGTAAGTTGAGTATCTCACTATCTCAGGACCCAGTGTGTCCGCCTGTTTTTCAATATCACCCTGGAATGTGATGAGATAATCATTGGCAGTTCCGTATCTCTGGATAATGGAATTCTCATAGCCCTGTGATATGACAGCATCCCTTATCTCTGAGACAGGGACCTGTTTGTCAAAATGAGCCTGAATGACAATACCGCCTGTGAAATCAATACCATAGCGCATACCGCCTCTTGCAACCATTGCAAGGAGACCTATCAGTATCAGGACTGCGGAAATGATGTATGTGACCTTTCTGTGGCCTACAAATTCTATTTTAGGTAACTTGATATTCTTCAGTGACATTCATTCCTCCTTATATCCTGATATTCTTGACATTCTTATTTCTTGTTAACAAATCAAATACAAGGCGTGTGACAACAATTGCTGTAAAGAAACTCACAACAATACCGATACCCAGTGTAATGGCAAATCCCTTTATGGGGCCTGTGCCGAACCAGTAGAGTATCAGTGCTGTGATGAATGTTGTGACATTTGCGTCAAGTATTGCTGTAAATGCCTTGGAATATCCGCTTGATATTGCTGTTCTGACTGTCTTGCCGTATTTCATCTCTTCTCTTATTCTTTCAAATATCAGCACATTGGCGTCAACAGCTGTGCCTATAATCAAAACAATACCCGCCATTCCGGGTAGTGTCAGTGTTGCACCGAACAGAGACAGTATGGCAAGCAGTATAACAAGATTCAGCACAAGTGCGAAATCTGCAATAAATCCGGACCAGAAATAATAGATGCCCATAAAGGCCAGTACCAGCAGAAGACCCCATATTATGGATTTGACACCCTGTTTGATTGAGTCAGAACCGAGTGTCGGTCCTACTGAGCGCTCTTCAATTATTCTCACCGGAGCAGGCAATGCGCCTGCTTTGAGAATAATGGATAGATCCTTGGCATCTTCAATTGTTGAATTACCCATAGTTATCTGTGTATTGCCGGAGGGTATCCTCTCCTGCACAACAGGAGCTGACATGACCCTGTTGTCCAGAACAAATGCAATTCTCTTTCCGACATTGGAACCTGTGATGGATGCCCACTGGGACCGCGCGTCCCTTGTCATGACAAGGTCAACCTTCACTCCCATGGGATTATTCTGTGTTCCGGTGCCTGCTCTTGCCTCCAGTATTGCATCGCCCTTGAGCACAGCATTCTTCTGTATAAAGAAAAGCGGTCTCTTGGCAACACCCTCTTTATCCGATTCCCTGCCCCAGAGGACAGTAAAACCGGCAGGAAGGATGCTTCTGAATGCCTTGGATTTAACAACAGAATCTATGACAGCATAATTCTCCGGATAGACAAAGAAATCATATCCATTGAAATCAATCATACCTGCAATACCCATTGCAAGCGAATCCTGTTTATATGCATTCTCATCATACTGGGTTAAGATCTCCTGGAATTTCTCATTACTGCCCAAAATCCTGAATTCAAGCTGGGCTGTCTTGCCTATGAGATCCTTTGCCCTCTGTCTGTCCACAACACCGGGGAGTTTGATTGATATTCTATTCTCCCCCATTTTCTCCACCCGGGGTTCGGAAACACCGAATTGGTCTATTCTGTTCCTGATTATCTCCAATGCCCTGTCAACAGCGCCCCTGGACTGCTCGGGAGACAGATTGGATTTATCCACTTCAAGGATTATATTCATACCCCCCTGGAGGTCCAGACCGAGCTTCAATGCTTTATCCTTCATCCTGTCCAGTTCATTGGGGGCCATGGTGATTTTCTTCTCTTCAGTAAGAGTGTAGTATGAAAATGTGTAGTACAGCTGAACAAGTGCCAGCACAATAACTACAAGTACAATTAATATACGCCACTTCATGCCTGTGCGCATCCGGTCCTCCTTTAATAAGTATTTCTATAATTAAATAAAATTATCATATATGCATTGTTTTGTCAACATTCTACTGTATAAATAAATTATATCAAGAACATCGTTATTCCTCAAAAATAAAGTACTTGAAAGACCTATGTTTCCACATAAATAATAATGAGGCGGGGACAGTTCTCAGAAAGCACCTTTGCCAACCCGTGCATAACCGGTAATTCGGTGCTGATGAGAATGTGTGAGCCTCACAGTCAGTACATCAATCGCTATGCTCAATGCTTTTTTGTTAAGAAAACAAACATTACATAATAATCATATTCAGTGACTTTCTCTTATGAGGAAAGACGGAACATCTGCCTTCAATAAGAAAGTGATTGTCAGTAAAATAATCCAATAATCTATTCTGACAGCATACTCATCCCCTTTTTTGTCAAAACAACAATTCATCGCAATGCGTGATGCGGTTCTTCCATGATTTTCTTCTATCCTCTTCTTTTACTGTCTGTTCTGCTCATTCTTGTATTCATGTTTTCCATTATCCTTTTCCCGTCTCCAATGCAGTATATGTTTTCCCTGAAGGGGGATTTGTTTTTATTTAAATTTATAAATTTCATGTTGACACAAATTACTAAGACCATATAATCCGAAATTATAAGATTTTACAGGAGTTAATATGAATATATACACAATTATAATCACGGTTTACTTTGCAGGAGTGGTACTTGTTTCACTGCTGACAAAGAGGATGGCAAGCAAGTCATCATCGGATTTTCTCATTGCAGGCAGGAATCTCGGAGTAATGGTCTGTGCTGTTGTTGTAGCTTCAGAATGGCTCGGCGGCATGAGTACAATAGGTGTCAGTGAAAGGGCATTCACAAGCGGCACACTCCAGCCCATTCTGTATAATATTGCCACATCCCTGGGAATGATCATTATAGGATTCTCAGTTGCATTCCATTACAGGACAAGGAATGTCCATACTGTAAGCGAGATGCTAGAACATCTTTTCGGCAAACGCGCGGGCATTGTCTCTGCATCCGCTTTTCTCATTGCATACATTATACTTGCCTATGTGCAGATTCAGACATGCGCCAGTGTCATTGCACCGCTCTTTAATATTGACTGGCTTCAGGCAGTCCTCATATCATCCGTGATAATCACCATATACACCTATGTGGGGGGCATGTATGCTCTATCCATTACAGGTGTGATTCATGTAATTACCATGTTCACCGGTCTGGGTATTGCCCTGATTGTCGGACTGGGCAAACTGGGCGGATTTTCCGGACTTCATTCACATCTCACTGCAGTCGGCTCACCGGACAATCTATTCAATCCGTTCAGCGGCGGTCTCTCAGCAGCATTCAGTCTGCTTCTGGGCGGTGTTCTGGGCGGCATGGCGGGCCAGGCAAGCATACAGCCGATTTTCGCTGCAAAGAATCCGGCAACAGCCAAGAAAGCGGCAATTGTCTCTTCCCTGATAATAGCTCCATTCGGTTTTATAATAGGCAATCTCGGGCTGATTGCAAAGACAGGGCAGTTCTTTGATACAGCAGGCATCAATCCCAAAATGGCACTTCCCACACTGCTCACCACATCCTCATTCATACATCCTGTTCTGGGCGGCATTGCACTGGCAGGCATTATAGCGGCAATTCTGTCAACAGTGGGTCCTGTTAATTTCGCTGTTGTGACAATCGGCACAAAGGATGTGTATCAGATATTCTTCAATAAATCAGGTGATGACAGGCAGATTCTGAGAATGGCGAAGAATTTTGTCATACTCGTCAATGTCATAACAATACCGCTCGCCATAATATTCAGGGGCGGCATACTGGATATGGCTTATGTGTCTTATGCAATAAGGGGTATTGGAGCCATTGTCATTATTATGGGCATATACAGAAGAAAATGGATAACAGTTACAGGTGTCCGATGGGCTTTCATAGGAGGCACAATTGTCATATTCATATGCCTCATAGCCCAGCATTACGGATGGTTCTATATTGACAAGACATACGGGGCTATTGTATCAGCACTGATATTCATTACACTGGGCACCTTATGGGACAAGATAAAGAAAAATCCGGACATACTGCCGGAAGAGGGGAATCATGAAGAATAAGAAAAAAAATGTTCTGATAAACGGCTCGCGCCTCATAACAGAATCACTGGCGCGTTCAGGTGCTGATGCATTTGTCGGGTATCCGATAACACCTGCCAATTATCTCTATCTCTACAGTACACAGAGAATGCCGGAGGTCTATCATGCACCTGATGAAATAACAACACTTCAGTGGATGGCGGGTCTTGCCTCAACAGGCAAACTGCCTGTAACAGCAACATCCTTCCCGGGATTTGCACTGATGGTGGAATCCATCAATATGGCATATATGATGGAACTGCCCATGGTCATCATACTGGTACAGCGTTTGGGTCCGTCAACAGGCACTGCGACATGCGGTGCCCAGGGGGATATTTCACTTATCAATGGACTGATATCAGGCGGATATCCTGTTCCCGCATTCTCCATGTCAGATTTCAATGACTGCTGGACACTCCCTGCACTTGCTGCCGAAACAGCAGTGAAACTCCGGACTCCTGTTGTACTCCTCACATCCAAGGAAATGGTCAGAACATCAAGGAGCTTTGATATTGATTCACTGGCATCACTTGAACCGGTCAAGAGGGAATTCTATTCCCTCAGTGAGAAATTCAAGCCCTATCACCCGGAGGCAAATGATGTGCCCCTGATGCTTCCGCTGGGTTCAGATGAACATCAGGTGCGGTTCACTGCATCCACACATAATGAAGAGGGCCTGCTTCAGCATTCCTCTCCCGAGGTGCTGGCAAATACGAGACGACTGGACAGAAAGATGAAATCCAATCTCAATGATTATCTTCAATATGAATATGATAAGGGCAGTGACCCCGATACAATAATCCTGTCATACGGCATCAGTGCTGTCAGTGCAAGAGAGGCAGTCAAGGAGATAAGGACTGACAGGGATATCTCACTGCTCATAGCAAAGACAATGCTGCCTGTGCCTGATGTCTATTACAGCATACTGGAGAAATACAGGAATATCGTCATAGCTGAGGAGAATCTCAATGGGCTTTACAGTGAAATACTTTTCGGCAAGAAGAGACCGGCAAATGTCCACTGTGTCAATTCAATAGGTTCAATGGTCTCTTCCAAACAGATAATTGAGGGGGTTGAGTCATATGAGTAAGAAATTCCTTAATTCACAAGATCTGCCATTCTGCAGGGGCTGCGGGCATAATCTCATATCAAAGAATGTGGAACAGGCTCTGGATTCAATGGGCTTTGACCCTCTGGATATCATACTTGTCACAGATATCGGCTGTCACGGCATTATAGACAGATATGTCAATTCGCATACTGTTCACGGACTTCACGGACGGTCTGTGGCATTGGCAACAGGTATTGCCCTGGGCATGAAGAACAGGGACAAGAAGATCATTGTCTTTATTGGTGACGGGGGTGTCACAATTGGACTTCAGCATATACTTGAAGCAATAAGGAAGAACATAGACATTACTGTTATTGTGCATAATAATATGCTGTACGGAATGACAGGCGGACAGGCAAGCGGACTGACTCCCGGTTGTTTCAATACAACCACAACACCTGAAGGCAGTGGAATGAATAATTATGATATATGCGCATTTGCCCGTATTTCCAATGCAGCTTATGTCTCAAGGACAGTGGTTACAGGTGATTTTGCAGACAATATTGCAGAGGGCATCAAGACAGAGGGATTCTCCCTCATTGAAGCAGTGGAACTGTGCCCCAGCTACGGCATCAAGATGAACAGGGGCATGAAGGTGAAGAATCTTATTGAAGATTCCGGGCAGGAACTCGGTGTCTGGAAGAATGAGAATGCTGTGAAGAGACCTGTAGCCCAGACCGGTGTAACAGGAGATCTCCTTGGGGAGATTGATTCAATTGACCCAGAGTACAGTTCTTCAATCAAGGAACCGATGTCTGTTGTTCTATCCGGTTCAGCCGGTGAAGCAGTACAGACAGCTGCCAATTATTTCTCCGAAGGTGCTCTATCATCCGGTCTCTCTGTCAATCAGAGGGGCAGTTATCCTGTTACAGTGGGAGTCGGATTCTCCAGTTCGGAAATCATTGTTTCACCCGGCGCCAAATGTCCTTATTACAAGGATGAAACCGATGTTATTATTGTCACTTCCCCGGAAGGACTTAGTTACAGCAAGAAGAAGATTGAGCAGTTCAGGGGTACCCTGATAATTGACAAGAGCCTGGATATACCCGAGACAGATGCTGAGGTTCACACCCGTGATTTCAGGGGAATGGGTGCGCGGAATGCTGCAATGTACTCTGTTTTCTATATGCTCAGTTCAATGGGCATATACCCTGTTGAAGCATTGGAAAAAAGGGTGCGGCCCCTCTCGGAGAAATACAGGATTCCGCTTGACGATATGCTGGACAGTCTTTCACTGTCCTGAGCAGATTATTTTATCTCTTCTGCAATGAGTCTTGCCATTATTACGGAATTGAAGCGCCTGTGAGCAGAATCAGACCTTGAGTTGAGGACAACAGGCACTGAAGCTCCCATTACAAGGCCGCCGGAATCAGCAAGACCGTTAATCTTATATGCCTTGCCCAGTATATTGCCTGTTTCAAGAGACGGCATGAGAAGCAGGTCAGGGTCACCGGAGACCTCAGATTCAAAACCCTTTCTCTCTGCTGATTTCTTGTCCATAGCAGTATCATAGGAAAGAGGCCCGTCAATAATAAAATCCTCAATCTGCCCCCTCTGGGTCATCTTGGACAGATGAGCAGCATCAACAGTTGCCTGCATTGCGGGATTTATCTTCTCAATTGCAGCCAGAGCAGCAACTTTGGGGCTGTCTATTTCAAGCGCTTTCCAGAGAATGCGCGTATTCTCAATTATAGTGATCTTTTCACTGAGTGTGGGGATTGGGATTATCGCATTATCCGATACTGCCACTAATTTATGGTATGTGTCCATTTCAAAGAGAGTGAGATTGGAGAGCACCTTTGATTTCTTTATTCCTCTCTCTGAGTCAAGTATTGCCTTGAGATAAAACACTGTGTCCAGTTTGCCTTTTATCAGTATGCCCCTGTCAAATCCCTTCACTGCCTTTACTGCATTGAAGGCAGATTCCATGTGGGAAGCAGAATGCACGATTTCATAATCACCGGGATTCTCATTTTCTGATTCAAGTAAATTTTTTATAGTGTCACTGTCGCCTGTAAGAACAGGATTGATTATAATGCCTTCCTTCACTGCATTGACAGCTGACCTTATAACCTCAATGTCTGCTGCAGATGCTATTGAAGCCCGGACAGGACTCAGTGAGAGCGCCTTCTGCTTTATCTCATTAAAGCTCTTTATGGACATGTTTTATCCCCCTTTACTTCAACAGGCCACTGCATCGGTGTTTCTTCATTGTTTATAACCCTGAGCACATTCTCTGCAAGTGAGAGGTTTTCATTGCTTCCCGGATACACATGAATATCAGATATTCTTCCCACCCTTTTGTCAATATCACTTACAATCTTCTCTGAGAATGCAAGACCGCCTGTGAGAATAATGCCGTCCATTGAAAATTCCAGTACTGAAGCCATTGCTGCAATTGCCTTGCCTATCTGATATATCATTGCATTGTATATCAGTTCTGCATAATCGTCATTATTATCAATTCTCTTCAATACTTCCCTTACATCCTTTGTGCCGAGATATGCATAGAGTCCTGCTTCACCGTAGAGTTTCTTCATTATCTCCTTTTTTGTGTACTTGCCCGAGAAGCATGCATTGACCAGAGGTATGGGCGGAACACCGCCTGCTCTTTCAGGTGTAAATGCTGCTGTCTCCATTCTATTGTCATTGTCAACAATACTGCCCCCGCAGAATGCAGCTATTGAAAAGCCGCCGCCCATATGGGCAATCACGCATCTTGTTTCATTAAATGGCTTGCCTATGTCTGAAGCGAATCTCCTTATTGTCGCCCTTATATTGAGTGCATGGACAAAACTGAAGCGCGGAAAATCCGGTGAACCGGAGATACGGGCAATAGGCGGGAATTCATCCACACCCACAGGGTCCACTATATATGATTTTACACCATAGATATTTGCAGTTCTGAATGCAAGCGGGGCTCCCAGATTGGATGCATGTTCATAAACAGGTGTGTGGAGTGAAAACTGCTCCAGTTCCTCATTGATCTCAATCACACCGCTCGGCACAGGAGTCAGCATGCCGCCCCTTCCGGCACATGCCAGTATGGTGTCATCACTGTCTGTATGCTTCTCAATGAACTCTCTCACTATCTCTTCCCTGTAATCAACCTGTGACGCTATACTGTCAAATTGATTGATAATACTGTCAGGATGCTCAATATTCTCATAGGCAATCTCCTCCAATGCACCCTTCTCTATCCTGTAAAGTGCGCATTTTGTTGTTGTTGCTCCCGGATTGACTGTAAATATGATTTTAGAAGCCATCTGTTCTCCAAATTACTGTTTAAGAA
>JAWOBN010000088.1:0-14664 GCA_046484245.1 bacterium
CTTCATCAGCAATATAGGCATAACTGCCTAATACATAGACACCTCTTGCATTACCCGGCGTATCATAGTAACCAACCTCTGTTGGTGTTGTCGGGTCGCTTATGTCTATTATTCTCAGTCCAGCATCATAATCAGCAACATATGCATAATTGCCTGACACATATACATCGTAAGCATATCCCGGCGTATCATGATAGCCAATCTCTGTTGGTGTTGTCGGGTCGGATATGTCTATTATTCTTAGGCCTGCAGTGGTAGCAGTAACATATGCAAAACTATCTGATACATATACACCCCATGCATCTCCGAGTATCCATATATCACTAATCAGTATTGGATTTGTTTCATCGCTTATATTCAGTATCACTAAACTATAACCCATACATACATAAGCAAGTGTGTCAACTACAGATACATCTCGCGCATATCCAAAATAATATGGGACTCTTCCTATCCCTTTAACATTTAAGCTATCACTTGCCCATTTTATTTCATTATCCCTGTTTAATAATTCCTTGTACCCCGAATAATGGTTCTCCACTTCAAATGGCTTCTCTATACCATAGATGCTTACAATGGTAATAATAAGTAAGGTCAATGAAATTAACTTTTTCATTTTGTCTCCTAAATGTTTATTTCAAAATTTTAAACATCAAATAATATTTAGTCAAGCACTTCGTTATTCCTCACAAATAGAGTGTGAAGAGCACTGCTAAGTTGAAGCCAGTTATACGCACAACTCAAACCGTATCACGATAAAATTGTAGGGGTTCAACATATTGAACCTAATCCAAATTTGCCACGCATCACGCAAAACGCAGTTCGCACAACGATAAGGGACGGAGGCGGAAGATATGAAAGATATTTCAAGAAAAACACCCTCATATCCCATATAACCTTAGCTATTGCTTGCCTTACCCAGCATTCTGTCCAAATCCCAGGGACGGTGGTTGCAATTTATGCAAATTGACAAAAATATATAATTGTAAGTACTCAAATAACAACACTTAAAATGAAAATCAATCTAAGTTAATAAATAGCAGTACAGAAATTGCTTAAATTGCAACCACCGTCCCTGGGATTTGGAGGGGTGTTTTGACAAAATGAGGGGAAAGGGACACCTGTTGAAAATAAATACTAGGGCTGTTCGTTCTGCTCGAAGGTATTGTTATTTGCCTTTTTATTGACAATAGGCGGATTATTCATATCATAGTATCTAAACAGGCACTGGAGGTATAATGAAATTTGATTTTGACACTGTAATAAACAGGCGCAGAACAAAATCAATCAAATGGGATTTCGCAGATTCATATTTCAAGAGCGAGGATCTACTTCCCATGTGGGTTGCTGACATGGATTTCCCTGCACCGCCTGTCATTATTGACAGATTGAAAGAAAGAGCAGAGCATGGTGCATTCGGTTATACGGGTTATACGGATTCCTTCTATGAGTCCGTAATTGACTGGATGAAAGAAAGGCATGACTGGAATATTGAAAAGAATATGATATCCACAAGCTCAGGCGTTGTCACAGGTCTTGCAACAGCAATACTGGCATTGACATCACCCGGTGACGAGATAATAGTGCAGCCCCCTGTTTACTATCCGTTCTTCTCCATTGTGAAAAACAATGGCAGGCAGCTGCTCTTCAATGAATTGAAGAGAGAAGGCAGCTCCTATATCTTTGATCTTGAGAATATAAAATCACTGATCAGTTCAAGGACAAAGGCTCTGATACTGTGCAGTCCTCATAATCCTGTAGGCAGGGTGTGGACAGAGAATGAACTGACTAGCATTGCAGAGATATGCGCGGACAACAATATAATGATATTCTCTGATGAGATACATATGGATGTGGTATATCCCCCACACAAGCATAATCCCCTTGCATCTCTGGGCAGAGACATATCCGATATTACGATTACCTTCACTGCACCAAGCAAGACATTCAATACAGCCGGTCTCTCCCAGTCCCTTGTAATAAGCTCCAATGAGGACATGCTCACCCGTTACAATAACAGACGGAATGCACTGGGTCTTATGATGGGCAATACATTCGGCATAGAGGCACTGGAGACTGCGTACAGCCAGGGCGGTCCCTGGCTTGATGAACTGCTGCTTTACCTTAAGGCGAACCGTGATTTCATAACAGATTTTGTCACCAGTGAAATGGATATGGTTAAGCCCATAGTGCCTGAGGGCACATATCTCTACTGGCTGGATTTCTCCGGTACAGGCATGGATGACAAGGCAATTACTAATAAGATTCTCCATAAAGCAGGTATTGCTCTGGACTATGGAACAATGTTCGGTATGGGCGGCAGATACCATCAGCGCATCAATTTCGCCTGCCCCAGATCAATTCTTGCAGAGGGCCTTGAAAAGATAAGCAAACAATTCAAAAGGAGTTAGAAATGAAAAGAACACTTTTTTGTATCCTGACTATTGCACTGATAATACTGTCAGGATGCAATACCCGGGACTTGGAATCAGGTATTTCAGAGGAATTATTCAACAAATATGCCGGCAGATGGGAAGGGACTCTCAGTATTGAGGGCACAGAGCTCCCCCTGGTTTTCAAAATAGGAAAGGATACTGAGGGCAGTGTTGAGGTGACAATGGACAGCCCCATGCAGAATGCATTCAATATACCTGCAGAGTTCAATATTGACAAGGACAGTATTACAATTGAGATTGAAAAGATAGCAATGGAGTTCATAGGCAGACTCACTGAATCCAATGAAATTGCCGGCACATTCTCGCAATCGGGTATTGAAAAAGAACTTGCTCTGGTAAAGACAGAGGGTCCGGACCCGCATTATCAGACCCCCGAAAAGCCATTCCCGTACAAGACAGAGGATGTGGTGATACTCAATCCCCGGGACTCTATAGAGATAGGTGCGACTGTCACGATACCGGCAGGAGACCCGCCATTCCCCGCTGTTGTTATGGTAACCGGATCCGGTCAGCAGGACAGGGATGAAACTGTTTTCGGCCATAAGCCGTTCCTCGTTCTCTCCGATTATCTCACCAGAGAGGGTATTATGACAATAAGATATGATGACAGAGGCATAGGAGAGACAGGCGGCAATCCCGAACCGTGCACATCAGAGGATTTTGCCAGAGATGCATACTATGTATATGAGTATCTTCTTGAAATGGATGAGTCAGTGGATTCCCTTACCGGAATTCTGGGGCATTCCGAGGGAGGAATGATTGCCCAGATGCTTGCTGCAGAGCATGAGGATATTGACTTCATAGTTCTCATGGCTGCTCCCGGAGTTACAGGCGGTGAGGTTGTCATGATGCAGTCAGAGGCAATCAATACTGCTTCAGGACTTGATAAAACAGCTGTTGAAGAAGCTTCCCGATTCCAGCAGAGAATCATTGATGCAGTGAGGGATATTGAAGAACCGGCTCAGATCAAAGCGGAGATCCGCTCCATTATGGAAGAGTACAGAGCCAAGATGCCGCCGGAGCAGCAGGCACAGCTCACTGACAATACCATTGAAACCCAGGTTGAAGCTGCTGCAAGTAATTGGTACAGGTATTTTGTACGGTTTGATCCTGCGGAGTATCTGAAGGATATTGATTGCGCAGTACTTGCAGTAAATGGCGGGAAAGATCTCCAGGTCCCTGCTGAAGAGAATCTGATGAGAATAGGGAGAATACTGGAAGAAAACGGCAACAGTAATGTAACAGTGAAATTATTTGATGATGTGAATCATCTCTTCCAGACAGCTGAGACAGGTCTGACTGATGAGTATTACACTCTCAATGAGACAATGAATCCGGCAGTAATGGAGTATATTGCACAGTGGATAAATGATCTCTGAAAACTGCAATTGTAAATGATTGTTGAAGCAATGCCTCCAATTCACATTGGGGGCATTTTTATTACAGGCTAAATTCTCTCTAAATATTTAATGGCCTAATCCCTCAGACCCTCTATTATCCTGCCTGCACTCCTCAGTTCATCTGTATCCGTTGAACCGTATGATATGCGTACAAATCCTTCTTTGCCGAAATAACTCCCCGCAATTACGCCTATGGAATGGCTGTCAAGCAGTCTGTCAGCAAACTCCCTGTCATTATCTACAGGCAGCCATAGGAAACATGCTGCCTCCGGGATATGACTCTCCTCAATATCCATGTGTTCAATAAGCGCATCCCTCCTTTCAATGAGTATTTGATTGATGCGCTCTGCATTTTTGTCAAGTGCACTCAGTATATCCAGAAGAGCAATCTGTGAGACAGTGGAAGCACATATCACATTGCAGTCCATCACCTTGAGGAAATGCTCTGTAAAGGACTGATGCATTACACTGTAACCGAGCCGCCAGCCTGCCATGGGAACACTCTTTGAGAATGAGCCCACGACAAAGAGATTTTTGTATCTCTCTATTATGGAAAGTGCTGAATAATTATCCCCGTATCTCAGGAGTGCATAGGTCTCGTCAATAATGACATATTTCCCCTGTCCGGCCGCCTCCCTGACAATTGACTCTATATGACTGCTGTCCATTATTTTCCCTGACGGATTGTTCGGGCTTACAATTGTTATAATATCAGTGTCAGCCATATTGGATATAATTGAATCATATGTGAAATCGCAGAACACATTCTCTCCCCCGAGCATATCCACTGTCATTGAATGATTGAAATAATAGGGCAATGGTATGAGCATTCTGCTGCCGGTATTCATCAGCATTATCATCAGTGAAAAATAGGCATTGTTTGCACCCGGTGTTATGAATATATTCTCGGGCTTCCCCCTGTAATCCCACTGTTTTCTGAAAAACAGGGAGAGCTGACTGCGCAGTTCATTCTTCCCTGCATCCGGTGTATAGAGATGTGTCTGTCTGTCACCCAGATGCTCACTCAATTTATCATAATGGAGTTTGGGTAGAATATCCACAACTGCCTGGGTAAGGTCCAGGACATTCTCGCCGCTTTCCTCTTTTGCCTTTATCCTGTTCTTTATTTCAACAATTGCCGGTGACTCAACCCTTTCCATATACCTGTTCATTATTACTCCTCTTAATGATTTATCATCCTGAATCTCTTTATCACGGATTTCTCCGAGATAAGCATTGCGGCGAATATGAGCATGCCCCCTATAATACCCTTGATACCGAGCACTTCCCCCAGTACAAAGAAGGCGGTTACTGCTGCAAAGAGCGGTTCCAGTGAATATATTACTGCTGCCTTGTAATCTGTTATATAATGCTGATATCTGCTCTGAATAATGAATATGAATGTTGTTGCAAAGAGTGCGCAGAACAGTGTGCCCGCCCATGCGGATATGTCCGGAGGCAATTGGAATGTGCCCAGTGTCAGTGATGCAATGAAGCTTATCACAGACACAGTAAACAGTTCAATGACAGTAATATTAACAGCTGAAGCGCCCCGTGTCATTGATGACACAAGCACTATCTGCAATGCGAAGAAGAATGCGCAGATAATAACCAGTATGTCGCCTTGACTGAAATGCAGTCCGTTTCTTACTGTAAGCAGATAGAGACCTGCTGCAGCAGTGACCACTGCTGCAAAAACATTGAGGCGGGGCATCTCCCTCAATTTTGCTGCAGATAGCAGAGGCACAATAATAACAGATAGACCGGTAATGAAAGCTGTATTGGATGCTGATGTGATTTTAAGGCCCAGTGTCTGGAAAATATAACCGCCTGAGAGCACTATGCCCAGTATAATACCGGAGAACATTTCCCTTCTGTTTATTGTCCGTATCTTTGAGATAAAGAACGGGATAAGAAGCAATGCTGCAATGAAGAATCTCACTGCAAGGAACGCGTAGGGGTCTGTCCTTGAAATAATGTCCTTTACAATAACAAATGTTGCACCCCAGAAAAAGGTGCCTGTTATAAGGAGCATCTCCGCCTTTATGTTTTTCAATACGGAAAATATTCTGTTATTTACACTCAAACCAGTTCTTGCCCTTCTTCACATTGACCTTGAGCAATTCTTCAAAAGGTTCTATGTCTCTCATCAGCTCTTCTATTCTGTTTACTGTTTTCTCTGCAATATCAGTTTCTGTCTCAAAGAGCAGTTCATCGTGAATAGTCAGTATCATATCAATATCCTCACCGGCATCACGTATATACTCATCTATACGCTTCATTGCTATCTTGATGATATCTGCAGCAGTGCCCTGTATGGGGGTATTGACAGCTATTCTCTCCTCGTGTTTTTTGACAGTCCTGTTGCTTGAATTGATTCTCTTGAGTGTTCTCCGCCTGCCGAAATGAGTTTCAACATACCCGTTCTCTTCAGCACTGTGTTTAATATCCTCTATCCAGTCCTTCACACCGGGGAAATCATTAAAATATTTTTCAATGAACCGGGATGCCTCCTCTCTGGGAATATTGAGTTCCTGAGAGAGCCCGTAGGGTGTCTTGCCGTATATCACGGAGAAGTTTATAATCTTTGCAGTATTGCGCTTCCGGCTGTCCACTTCATTCTCTTCAATATCAAATATGCGCATTGCTGTTTCATTGTGTATATCCCTGTCATTATTGAATGCCTCAAGGAGATTTTCATCCTTTGAGAGATATGCCAGTATTCTCAATTCAATCTGTGAGTAATCCATTGATATGAACTGCCTGCTGCTTTTAGAGGGAATAAACCCCTTGCGAATGACAGGCGGTATATTCTGGAGATTGGGGCTCTTTGATGAAAATCTGCCTGTAGCTGCATAGGACTGCTCAAAGCTTGTATGTATGAATCCGTCACCTGCCGACATCTTCAGTATCGGTTTGATGAATGATGATATCAATTTCTTGTATTCCCTGTATTTGAGTATCTCTGATGCAACAGGATGGTCCTCTTTCAGTTTCTCCAGAACAGAGGAATCAGTTGAATATCCTGTCTTCGTCTTCTTCACCGGTTCAATGCCCAGTTTATTGAACAGTATATCCTGCAGCTGTTTGGGGGAATTGAGATTGAACTCCTCGCCTGCTGTTTTGAATATGCTCTCCTCCAGTGAAACAACTGCTTCTGACAATTCCTTCTTCTTCTCTTCAAGATACTCCCTGTCTGTTTTTATGCCTGTCTCCTCCATGCGTGTAATCACGGGGATAAGCGGCAGCTCCATGTCCACATAGATACTGTAATTGGGCGAGGAATTGATCTTCTCAATTAATTTATCACTTACAGATGCAATAATAACGGCGTATTTTTCATCCTCCGTTTCCATGATACCTGCAAATTCCCTTGCAATACTCTTATAGGAATAATTCCTCTGGTATATATCAGAGAGAAGCCGGAGGTCATATATACTCTCTTCACCGATAAGCGGCTGAAGGTCTTTGTATTCTTTCAGTGAGTGAATGATAAGTGTCTTGCCGGAGCACTCATCTGCCCTGAGTGCGTCATCTAAAACAGCATATCCCTTGCCGGAAGCGAGCACTGTCTTATTGTCAATACTGAGCAGTACTATGGTGTCTGACTCCAATACCTCATCCCTTTCCAATTCATCTATTTTACTCAGATCTATATCTGCCCTGCCTGTATCAATATCCAAATCCTTGAGCATTGAATAGAGCTCAAAGCGCGAAGCAATCTCCTTTACTGCGTCCCTGTCTATACTGCTGCACTTCAGATCATCCTTTGAAATATCCAGTTCAAGGTCTGTTCTTATCCTCACCAACTCCCTGTACTGTCTGACCTGTTCAGTATTCTCAAGGAGCTTATTCCTGATCCTCTCATTATCAATATTCTCTTCAATCTCAGTTTTGTCAGTAATGTCCTCAATACTGGATAGTATCTTCTGGGCTGTCTTGGGCCCAATACCTTTAATACCGGGTATTGCATCGGATTTATCGCCTATCAATGCATAATAATCCAGTATGCGGTCCATGCTGATGCCGAGTTTTTCTGCCAGTTTCTCCCTGTCAATTTTCGGATATTCGCCATTATCCTTTTTGGGATAGAGCATCTCGCATTTATCATCAAGGAGCTGCCCCACATCCTTATCCGAGGTAATTATATATATCTTATCAAAATCCTTTGATAATTGCTCCTTGAGTGAACCTATGACATCATCTGCCTCATATCCCTGCTTTGAAACAACACTCACATCCAATGCCTCAAGCAAACTGATGATATGGGGTATCTGTGCAGCCAGTTCATCGGGTATATTCTCTCTTCCGCTCTTATAATCCTCAAACTCCTCATGCCTGAATGTCTTACCCTTAAGGTCCAGTCCTCCTGCAATATATTGTGCATTGTACTGCTTCTTCAAATCCATTATAAAATTACCGATACCGAAAATAGCTGATGTGTTGAACCCCTCCTTATTCCTCAGGGGATTCTTTATGAATGCGAAATGAAACCTGTACATCAGATTATTTATGTCAATGAGAAACAATTCATCTTTCATCTGAATAATCCTTTTTCATCAATGTATTTATAAACACCATCAGGCAGCAGATACTGCACTGTTCGGTCACCTCTCTCCAACCTGTTTCTTATATCGGTTGATGATATCTCATAAACAGGATTGTCCGGTCTCAATGCATCCTTCAGCACTGCCTGCTGATAGTCATTATCCGAGCATGTTCTTTTAATAATAATGATGCTGCAGTAATCAATGATCTGCCTGTAATCCTTCCATCTGTCTATCTGATGCGCCTCATCACTGCCTATTATGAGGAATAATTCATTGTCATACTGTTCCTTGAGGGATTTAAGTGTATTGATGGTATATGAGGGCACAGGCAGCCTGCTCTCAATATCCAGCACATCTGCTCCCTCCACATGCCTGAATGCTGAGCGAGCCATATTGTATCTGTCTTCAAATGACACGGACGACTGTTCCTTGAGGGGCTGTCTGGCGCAGGGGATTACAAAGAGATTGTCTATAATGCTCTTTTCAATGAGATAGACACAAGGGAGAACATGGCCCAGATGGGGGGGGCTGAACACCCCGCCCAGTATTCCTGTTTTCATTCACTATTGCTCGGGATTCTTGACAGAATGTCCGATGCCTTGTTGAAATACTCGCTCTCTTCATCAAGCATCAGCAGTATATTTTTCGCCTCATCATATTTTTCAAGATTGTATTTCACACTGCCGTATGTGAATATCACTCTGTCTCTCAACTCAGGGAGCATATTCTCCAGTTGAATATCCTCAAGGTAAATCTCCGCTGCATTATTATCACTCCGTTTCAAATAGAAATTGGCAGTATGATATTTCTTCTCTTCCAGTCTTGAGAGCAGTATGCGGTGAATGGAGTCCACTTCAGCCATCTGCTCCGACTGGGGGAATTCCATCTTGAAGTCCTCTATGACAGCAATGGCATTCAATGTCATTGTCTGGTCAAACTGATATGAGGGTGTCAGATAATAATAGGAGAATGCCAGTTTGTAATAACTGTCTTCCCTGAGCCCCACATTCCTGTAATTATTGACAAAATACTTGAATTCAATAATGGATTGAGACCAATTGCGCATCTGGTAATTGGCATCAGCAAGATAATACTGCGCTTTCTCCGTGAGATTGCTCGCAGGATAAGAGAATATATACCTCTGGAATGCATCTGATGCACGTGACCAGTCCTCATTCTCATACAACTGTAATGCCTCTTCATAGATGGTCTTTTCATCAGCTGACTGTGAATCTTCAATTTTTGTCTTTTTTGAACAACCTGTTACAACTATCAGTAATATCAGTGAAATAAGTATCAATTGTTTCATCTGCCCGTCCTTGAGATTATTTCTTTTAATTTTCTGTTTGCCTCTATATATGTGTCCCTTGAACCGTATAATTTAACATCATTGAGTTCCTGGACCTTCTTGTATTCGGGTATTGCCTTCTCATACTCTTCAATATCAAAATATATATTGCCCCTCAGCAGATATGCATCATCAAGCAGGGATCTCGGCTGACCCAGAGCAATGAATTTATTGATCTTTGATAATGCTGTCTGCTTTTCACCTTCATCATAGAGTCTCTTGGCAATATTGAACAGTATCTCTCCCATATCCACAGTGAAATTTGCCTCTGATTCAGGCATATCACCGAATTCATCAATTGCCTGCTCCACATATATGAGAGCAGTATCAAATTTCTGTTCATCCTTGTAGATATTTATAATCATACTGTATGTATCAATCTTCTTATTTGACGGCAGTGAGATGTTCAGTGCAGAAAGCAGGAGTTTCTTTGAGCTGTACTCCATGCCATTTTCATATCTGTGTTTGCCGAGATAATAGAATCCGATATTGATATCATGATCAGGGTCCAGATTAAGCACTTTATTCCAGTATTTATTGGCATTGTAGTCAAATCCCTTGAGGAACTCAGTCATGGCAATGGAGGAATAAGCATCAATAATATCATTCTTCAATGCAGGCTGCTGCTTGAGGGCAATATTATAGAAAGAGTCGGCCACCGGGAACTTGCGCATACTCCTGTATGTCTCTCCCAGCAGAAAATAGACCTCCGGTGTCTTGTTGTCAATCTCTTTCAGTACATTTTCAGCCCTGATATAATTCTCATCCTCAATGAATTTCCTTGCCTTCCTTACAGCAGTGGCATTCTGGCATGAAGTCAGCATAATGAGGAATATAATAATAATTGCGATAAATCTTTTATTCAAAGTCCAGCCCCTTTATAAATCCCCTCAGTATCCTCCGTATCTTCTCTCCGGCTTTCATTGCATTCTCAATCACATCATCATGTGAGGAGTGTTCCGTATCCTTTTCATTGACTATATTGGTGATAGCACTGATTCCCAGCACATCAACCCCCATATGCCTGGCAGCTATGACCTCGGGCACTGTTGACATGCCCACTGCATCAGCACCCAGACTCTTCACCATATTGTACTCGGCAATTGTTTCAAGAGAAGGCCCCTGAAGTCCGCAGTAAACACCATTGTAGATATCTATATTGTTTGCAAGTGCCGTCTTCTCCGCCATCCTCATATACTTAAGGGAATAGGCGTCAAGCATTGAGGGGAATCTGGGACCCAGTTCATCCATATTCCTGCCCCTGAGCGGATTGCCCCCCATAAGATTTATGTGGTCCCTTATTATCATGATATCGCCTGCATCATAATCATCATTGACACCGCCTGCAGCATTGGTCACTATGAAGATATTGGCTCCGAGATAGAGCAGTGTTCTCAGAGGCAGCACTACCTCCTGAAAACTGTATCCTTCATAATAATGGAACCTTCCTGCCATAACAGTCACTGTCTTGTCATGAAGCATGCCCTGAATAAGTTCGCCCCTGTGGGATTTGACTGTTGATTCGGGCCAACTCTCTATTTTGCTGTACGGTATCTTGATATTAATATCAATATCGTCCATGAGTCCCGAAAGTCCGGTGCCGGTTATTATAAGCACATCACACTTTTTAAATCCCTCTGATTTGAGGAATTCAGCTGATCTCCTTATCTTATCAATCATTATTATCCTCGCGGGTTTCTGATTTGTACTCATCATAATCCTTTTCACCCTGACTGTGTGAATCATCTTCCTGCTTATTGAACAGTGTGCCGATATTGGTGACATTCTCCGGCGGTTCTTTCAGTACAGCATTGAAATCATTGACATCCTCCTTATGGGAGAGTGTCTCATCCTCAAGCAGACGGGTATATGCCTCTATCATACCCTTGAATTTGGCAATAAAATTATTCTTCAGTGTAATGAGTGTCTTTATCTCTGATCTGAGCTTGGATGATTCTTCCCTTGCTGATTCCAGAATGTGCTTTGCCTCCAGTTCGGCATTTCTCATTATAATTGTGCCTTCCTGCTTTGCATTCTTCCTCAATTCCTCTGTGGTCCTTTGAGCAGATGTCAGTGTATCCTGCAGTGTCTTTTCCATTGTCCTGTAATCGGATATCTGTTTCTTCACATCCTTCAGCTGCTCTTTCTGATTCATATTCTCTCTTATGAGATCTTCCATCTGCTGAGCAATCATCTCAAGAAAATTATCCACTTCATTCTTGTCATAACCATTGAACGATTTCTTGAATTCCTGTTTCCGTATATCCAATGGAGTAATATCCATATATCCTCCTATGTATTTGCCTTATTTATTCAATAAATAATTATATATAAGATAGTAACAAAAATCAACAGTGTTCTATCAAAATGCGTAATGCGTTACTAAAGAGCATATAGAGCGAGTAGAATGTGTAGAACGCATAGTAACAACGCAACAAGCAACCCTCTCGCCGGTCTTTGCGAGTTTTTCCTGCCTGCCAGTCATTCACGAAGCAATCTCCTTATCCGCACACGCTCTTATCCGGGCGGCATTCAGACTTGAGTCTTGGGTCCTGAGGCTTGTGTCTCTTACTTCTTCCCACTTCTTTATCCTTCTTTTACCTTTAAACTTTCACCTTCTTCTCGAGTCACACGAGTCACACATATCACACGTGTCACACGTCTTTCTTCTTTTACCTTCTTCAACGCAACACACATCACGACACTCGGCCGGCTTATCACATTTTCACGCATAACGCATTACGCAACACACATCACGACACTCGGCCGGCTATTCACATTTTCACGCACCACGCATTACGCACCACGACATGTCATACCGAGTTCAGCACACTTGCTATACACCCGCGAAGGTATCTCTGTGGCCGACTATTCACATTCTTTCCGTCGTTATCCGTTTTACGTTTTCCGTTTTACGTGAGGAAACTTGTTTCCGATCCCTTGCTTATAGTGAGTTTGATGATATAATTTATTATTAAAGACGGAGGTATTTTAATCTGAATAAACAAGACCTTCTTTCTAATGTATTACATGCATACAGGGCAAGGGCAGATGTATATGCACTGACAGGACGATTTGATGAAGCCCATAATGACTTGAATACTGTGATAGATAAATCAGACAATTATGAGAAACGTGCAAATGCCTATATAAAAAAATCCATCTCCTATTTCAAGATAGGAAAGGTAGATGAATGCATTGAAGCAGCCGGAAAAGCAGTACGGATAGGTGAGGAAAATAAAGACAAAAAGATAATAGGTAAAGCGAATATCACACTCGGCCAGGCTGCACGGTCTCAGGGTGATTATGATAAAGCAACACAGTTTTTAAAAGAATCCATTGATATCTTCAGCAGAAAACCTGAATACCGGGATAATCTGTTCACAGTCAACCGGATATACACACATCTGCTCAGTTCACGGGGACATTTTGATCAGGCGATTGAAATACTGCTTGATATGAAGAGGAATCATTGGAATAACTTGAATATGCAGAACCGGACATCAGTGCTTACTAATCTGGGCACATGCTACGCAAAGACAGGGAAACTCAATGAAGCACTGGAATTATTCCTTGAGGCAATAGAAATGAAGATCAGATTGGGTGACAAGGTCGGTCTATCTATTGCCTATTACTCCCTTTCAATGACATATCATATGAAACGGGAATATGACAAGGCAATGGAAGCAGCCGGAAACTCTCTTGAAATATGCAAAGCCCTCAATGATATTTCAGGTATTTCCTATGCATATATATCACTGGCAATGATAAACAAGAAGATAGGGAATCTGAAAAAATCCGTAAAATACCATAATAAATCTCTTGAAGTGAGTAAGCCTATGCACGATTTGCATCTCAATCTCTCCAATCAAATTGATTTGGGATTTCTATATGCTGAAACAGGTGAATTTGACCAAGTTGAGAATATTATAGACAAGTTAAAAGAACAGATTGCTGAACTTGATAATCCCTATTACAGGGTGGAACTCCTGAAACTCAAGATCTCATATTATCAAAACAAAGGGAATACCGCTCAAATTGAAAAACTTGCCAGAGAAGGATTAAAAGAAGCAAAGAAAGCCGGTCTCCTGTCAAATTACTATGATTTTCTCTCCTCTATTCTCATAGAGAAGAATGATGATGTCATCTACAAAGAACTCTATGAAAATGCGTATCAGTCAGAAAATATCTCCTATAAAATTGCATCCTATCCCGGCCTTATTATTTATAATATGAGAAACGATTCGCTTGGATCAGCATTGAAATATGCAGAAGAGTATAACAATGCGCTGAAAGATACACATGAGATAATTTCATTTGCAGGAAGTCTCTATTACCTTGCCAAAGTCAAAAAACAAATGGGCAAGGATTACAAAAAGGATCTGTCACAGGCCCGCAGTCAAGCGAAAAACCTGGGACTCTCTCCCCTACTGAAAAAAATAAACTCAATATAGCCCCCCAATATATACATACAGCTACCGGCACAGTCTTTGCGAATTTATCCCTCTTGCAAGGCATTCGCGAAGCAATCTCCTTATCCGCACACGCTCTTATCCGGGCGGCATTCAGACTTGAGTCTTGGGTCCTGAGGCTTGTGTCTCTTACTTCTTCCCGCTAAATTACTACCCGTTCTACTCGCTCTATGCGTTCTACTCGTTCTCGTATCCGCATAACGCATAACGCAACACGCATCACGACACTCGGCCGGCTATTCATTCCGTCATTACGAGTTCAGCAATCATGCCTCGCATTCGCGCGGTAATCTCCTTATCCGCTATGCATGTTATTTCTATAGGGTTCAAATTGTTGAACCCCTACGAATTTCCGTTCTTGGGCTGCTATTCACAATCCAATTCCCCACCTGCACAGCATTCAAACTTGTAACTGGTTTTTTCGAATCACACGAATCG
>JAWOBN010000020.1:0-10286 GCA_046484245.1 bacterium
CAACAGAATGAAAAACAGTGTCTCAGATATAAGAAAGTAAGAGATCTGATTAATTGACATTATTGGCAGCAAAGTGTTATGCGTCTTTCCTCATAAGAAAAAGTCACTGAATATAATTATTATGTAATGTTTGTTTTCTTAATAAAAAAGCATTCAGCATAGCGATTGATATAAGGACGGTGAGGCTCACACATTTTCATCAGCACCGAATTACCGGTTATGCACGGATTGGCAAAGGCGCTTTCTGAGAACTGTCTTCGCCTCATTATTATTTATGAGGAAACATATGTCTTTCAAGTACTTTATTTTTGAGGAATATCGCTGCACTTGACAAAAGAAGAGTGGGGGGTAAAATAAAAAATGAGGCAGGTGCAGGCTCAACAGTACCATTGGTCTTAAAGACCGCAAAATGGTTTGCCACCCTGCCTCCTTTTTAATTCAGCACAAACATATTGAAAAACAATGATGAGGGATTATAATTGATATATGGGACTGAGAGAAGAGGTTTACGGATTTATCAGGGATTATGACAAGGGAGATGCTGAGCTGATTGCCACTACCCTGAAGAAGAACAAGAAAGATGTGCTGCTCTGTCTGAAACAACTGGAGGATGAAGGCAGGATATATGGAAGAAGCAGGGTGCAGGGATATTTATACAAGGCAAAGGAAAATGATGCGCCTGATACAGATTATCATGAAAAACAATACAGTATTGAGGAAAGTACTGAGGATATAATAGATGAGATGTTCTCCCTGGGCAATATTGAAAAGAGATGCAATAAGAATTGCAGGGGGATTCTGAGATTTGTCTATAGATCACTTATTGATAATGCAAAGAAGCATTCGGGTTCGGATATTATTGATGTGAGCATTGAAACAGACAGCAGGGACGCAGAAATCAATGTTGCAGACAATGGCATGGGCATATTGAAGTCCGTAGTTGATAAAACACATTTTCCTGATGAGTTTTTTGCAATGATGAATATGTTTGATGAGACCAATACAGCTGACATGATTGAGGACTGCACTATTGCAGCAAGGATGCTTATCATGCATATGCTGGCAGAGCAACTCTCACTTCAGACACACGATATCCTCTATGATAAATATAATGAATATTCAGGCGCATATCTCTCCTGCAATTATTATGAGGGGACGAGATTGAGGTTTCTCATTTCTCGCAATACAAGAAGAAAAGTGAGTGACTATATTATTGAAAATGAGAGGTATTGATGACGAGAATAGAATTTATTAAAGGGGATATCACCCAAATAGATACAGAGGCAATTGTCAATGCAGGCAATATACATCTATCAAACGGCAGTGGTGTCAATGGAGCAATACACAGGGCAGCAGGTCCCGATCTGGATGAGGAGTGCAGAGCGATTGAGGGGAATCCGCGCTGTCCGACAGGTGAAGCAAGGATAACAGGCGGATATAATCTGCCTGCTGAATATATTATACACACAGTGGGCCCGGTTTACAGGGGCGGCAATAACGGTGAGGCAGAGCTGCTTTATAATTCATTCTATAATTCACTGAGCCTTGCAGTGGAAAAAGGCATAAAGACCATTGCATTCCCCGCTATCTCAACAGGAGTGTTCAGTTATCCTCACAGAGAGGCAGCAGAGATTTCCGTAAGTGCAGTGAAGGATTTCATTGGAAAACATTCTGATGCTTTTGAAAGAATTGTTTTTGTGCTGTTCTCTGATGAAATCTACCGTATCTTCAAAGAACAGGGTGAGGATTCAGGGCTTCTGTGAGCGTATTACTATGAAAGACCCCTCTCCGTAACCGTCCTTCACTTCTTCCATGGAGTCAATTTCATCAAGATTTTTGAATATAGTCTGGGAAAATCTGAAGTTGATAAATCCTGCTTTCTTGAGATATGAGAGAATCTCCTCTGTTGAATAGAAGGCGGCGTGCTTGTAAAACACATTCTGCTCCTTGTATTTTTGATAGAGTTTTCCTATAGGGCTCTCTCTGTCAACAAGCCCGATAAGGAGATATCCGCCATTACTCAATGTTCTGAATGATTCACTCAGGGACTTTTCAATATCATCAAGGAAGCATACTGATGTGACCATCAGCTCCAGATCAAATTCACTGTCATCAAACGGTAAATTCTCTGCCTGGCCGATTGTTACATCCATACCTCTCCTGCCGGCTATGGAAGCCATTCTGGGAGAGGGCTCAATACCTTTTTCTATACCGAGCGGCTCAGCGAATCTGCCTGAGCCTGCTCCTATTTCCAGGCCTCTCTCAAAATCAGGCAGCAGCTTCCTCACTGCTTCAATTTCAGAGAGATATGCATATCTGTTATCTTCAAACCATTCCTCATACATGTCAGCGTGTTTTTCAAATGGTTCTGATTTTGCCATAATTCCTCCTTTCTACTATCTTAATCCATTGAACGTACATATCAAGACTCACTGAAAGAATAGTTTTTATTGTCTAAGAATGGTTTTTGTAGTACAATTACCTGTAAGGAGAGTGCAGATAGTGACAGTTTTTATTTCAAAATCCATAGAGAATAAATACAATAAGAACAAAGTTAAAAGCATTGCAGCTATAGCACTGAATAATAGAGGGAAGGTACATGAACTGATTGGCAATAAGAAGCAGGCATTTAATGATTATAATAGAGCACTGAATATTGTTGAATCCACTGACATGACGGATATTCATGCTGATACTCTCATTAATATGGGTTCATTAAAATGGTCAGAAGCAGAATATTCGCAGGCAATGAAATTTCTCAAGCAATCAGAAAAGATATTACTTGATATAAATAGCAGAGAGAAACTGGCATATGTAATAGGGAAACAGGGGAATATATTCTGGCGTCAGGCAGATTATGATAAGGCACTAAGATATTATGATAAGCAATTGTCCATATGCAGCAGTATAAAGAGCCGGTTATGCAGAGCAACTGCACTGGGTAATATGGGAGCTGTGTTCAGTGATAAGGGAGAATACCAAAGGGCATATGAATTATATTCAGAAGAAATGGATATTCTCAAGAAAGGGCATAATCAGAGGAATTTATCAATTGTTTACGGAAATCTATCAAACATATCAATGCATACAGGTGACTATGAAAAAGCGCATGAATTTACAATGAAGAGGCTCAAAATCGCTGAGAAGATCGGGGACAGAATGAGGGTGGCCATTTCACTCGGCACACTGGGCAATATTTCAAGGAACAGGTCAAGATTCAAAGAAGCATTGATGTATTATGAGCAGGCCTTAGGGGAGTTTAAAATAATAAAGCACAGGGCAGCAGTGTCAATCACAATAGGCAATATTGGAATCTGTTACTGGCGGCTTGGCGATTATGAAAAGGCACTGGAGTTCTATCATAAGCATTATGAGAGTGCTCAGAAAATCGGAGACAGGGCAGGTATGCAGAGGGCTCTGGGTAATATGGGAAATGTACTCTGGCGTCAGGGTAAATTCAATGAGGCAATTGAAAAAATGGACAGTCAAGTCCGAATCTGCAGGGGATTGGGGAATGTGCATCATCTTGCAGTTGCATTGGGGAATTTAGCCAATGTAAAGAGAGAAATGGGCGAAACCGAGTCTGCCTGTAAATTGTATAACCGTGCAATTCATATATCCAGAGCAAAGGGAATAAAACCCCTTTGGGCTTCCATATTAACTGAGAAAATCAAATTGTTCATAGATGCGGGGAAAGGGGGATATGCCGGAAGATTGCTCAAAGAACTGAAGGAATTGATAGCAGATATTGATGACAGGGAACTGGATTTTGAATATAGAGTATTATTATCACAAGTGAGTTCTGCGAAAATAGCCCTGACTATTCTGCGCAGTATGAAAGACGAATTCAGGGGGAAACTTCAGATGGCAAAGATCAATTATTTGATTTATTCAATTGATAATGATGTTGATGCAGGTAAACAAGCATTACTCCTATACGGGGAATTGTCTGAAAAGAGCAATGATTATGAGTACAGGCAGAGAATCAATGAATTATCAAAGTATCTGAGAGAGTAGAATAAATGTCTTATCACTTTATATAATTAATTATTCTCAGGTTTTTCTACAGGCGGGAATCTTTCAAATAATTATTTCATCAGAATGAATTTCTCGCTAATGGCATTGTGCTCTGTGGATATATGAATAAAGTATATCCCGCTCTTAACCCCATTGAGATCTATATTTACATTGTCTGACAGCAATCCGGACTTGCTCAATACTCTCATACCTGCAGTATTGTAAATAGTGTATGAGATGTGTTCATCATTGTGTGACAGATGAATATTGTTGCTGCCAAAGTGCACCCTTATATCACTGCATTCAACTTCCTCTTCTACAGAATGTTCTTCATTTATCATCTGCATATTCTCATTAACGAGGAATGTGTAGTATCCTGCAGGAGCCGGATAAGGATCACATTCATGCTTCAATGAACTGTCTGTTGCAGTTACATAATATTCAACAACAGTGCTGTCCGGCTGTGAAGGTATATTGCCGGAATACCAGTTCATTGAATCATATGTGAGATATTCATGCTGCCATACTGTATCACGCATTTGAGATGTTCTGTAATAAATCTTCAGTGAATCCGGTATCAGTCCCTCACCGGAATATGGTATGATATTCACATTGACCCTGTAATCATATATTGTTGAATTCTGATCATCCAGGGGCCTGTGGTCAATATAGAGCATATTGGAATCATACAATGCCTTGGAGCGGCAGTGTATAGCATCAGTGGGTAAAAATTCAATACTGCCCCCCGGGTCCTGAATACCGACTATCTCATAACCGGGCATCAGTTCTTCATAAAGAGCAATTGCAGCAGAATCCTCTGACGCATATCCTGTGGTCGGGACAAAAACCCTGTCATTGAGTATTATGGAATTAGCATATGCAGCATCATGGTTTGAAGGAGCATTGATGCGCCTGACATCATATTTCCTGCCATAGCAATTATCCAATGATTCAAGGTATATTTCCAGCTGGTCAAGATTGATGTCATCTGATGTGCCGTTCTCAACAAGTATGATTGTCTCCTCATTGAGGAATTTGGCGTAACAGTCAATATGGTCAATATATGAGGCAAGAGGGTCTTCAAATGTAATATAATTATGAATGCCCCAGTAGGCATTCATAAGTGCGTCAACAGAATCCGCGCCAATATCAGTATTGAAAGTATGATAATACACATCATCCCCGGACATTCCTGTGCCGTGACCGTCAGTCATAAAATTGCCGCCAGTATGCCTCAATTGACTTTTCCACAGGGATATGGAAATATCCGAAGCTATTGTCCAGTTTGCCTGATCATCCTCAGTTCTGCCGTGTGTGTCTGCCCTGTTATACACATGATCAGAAATCCCGAATGCTCCTGTTGAATCAAATACACACCATGGCCCCCAGTCCCTCATCCAGTAAGTATTATTGTCAGCTACAATAAACCGGACATTGCTTATTGAATGAGATGAAAAATCGGATTCTGCTGATGCAAGATAATAATTATCCACTATACAGAGAATATCAGCTTCCTCAGCTGCTGTCTCTATCATAGTCCATGGGAGTCCAAGGGGGTATCTTATTATGAGTGCAGTGGCAGGCTCCCATTCAGCGCACATTCTCGGGTCAGCAGGAGGAGCTGTCGGGGTAATAGAGTATTTTCCTGTAGGCATTGTTTCAGGTTTTGCTCCGTGAACAGGATGAGACAGTGAATAACCGTCCCCGTTAATGCTCTCAGAATAAATTGTAATTGAGATTAATATCAAAAGTAAAAGAATAGATTGTTTCATCAGACAAGTCTCCTTAATATTTGTAATAATCTATCATTTATAAAGTTTAATGTCAACTTTATCAGTTGTGATTAATGTTCAACCACTTGACGCCGGTACAATTAACATTACAATACATAGACCCTGCTGGTGTAGCTCAGTTGGAAGAGCAGCGCATTCGTAATGCGCAGGTCAGCGGTTCGAATCCGCTCACCAGCTTAATATAACAAGGATTTATTATGGGCAAAACAGTAGGATACATCAGAAAAAATAGGCTGATTCCAATGCATGTAGGAGAGGACTACTCCGGACTGGAGCCTGTTTACAGTGATACTATACACGGTAAATATATTATAAGGCATTCACTCATCACACTTCTCAGATTCATAGTTAACTCAATGTTTGACGATGGGGTTCTCAAGGTGGAGCATACTGTCAGCGGCGGATTGTACTGTGAAATATACTCCAGTGTACTCATATCGTCACAGGATATTGAGGAAATCAATAAAAAGCTGATTCAGATCATTGAAAAGGATGAGGAGCTGGAATCGCGGTACAAAACAAGAGACGAATTGATGGAGATATTTGCAGGTGACAAGGAAAAGAAGAATCTGATGAAGTACTCCAATTGTGAAGGCGCTTTCTACTGCAATTATCACAATATTGAGGATTTCTTCCATACTCCGCTTGTTGCTTCAACAGGGATGCTTCAGGGTGCCTATGTGAAGTATTATCCCCCCGGTATTATCATATATCATGATGAGAAATTTGAGAAGGAGAAACAGGAGAAACTCTTCAATATATTCCTTGAATCAGAAAAATGGGCAAAGATACTCGGCTGGGAGAAGGTTGACCTTCTCAATAAATCCACAAAGTCAAAGGACCTCAATCAATTGATTCATGTGGCTGAAGCACTGCATGAGAAAAAGATTGTGGATATTGCCAATCTCATAAATGAGAGAAGGGGAGAACTTAATCTCATAACCATTGCAGGCCCGTCATCCTCAGGCAAGACTACATTTCTCAAGCGGCTTGCAGTCCAGCTCAGGGTGCTGGGCATTTCGGTCATGGGCGTATCACTGGATGATTACTTTGTTGACAGGGAGAAGACACCGATTGATGAGAACGGCGAACCGGATTTTGAATCAATTGAATCAATTGACCTGGAATTATTCAATAGAAATGTAGGAGACCTTATAACCGGCAGAGAGGTCCATCTGCCTGAATTTGACTTTCAGACAGGCAAGAGAAAATTCAAGAAGAAACTGGCAAGAATAGATAAGAATACAATCATTATTATAGAGGGCATTCACGGTCTCAATGAACGCCTCACAGAGGGTGTTCCCAAGAGCAAGAAACTCAAGATATATGTCAGTGCACTGACTCAGATAAATCTGGACCATTCACACCGAATATCAACAACTGATAACAGGCTTATGAGAAGAATTGTCAGGGACTATCTCTTCAGGAATCATTCTGTGGATCAGACATTTGAAATGTGGGGCAGTGTGAGAAAGGGGGAGGAACGCAATATATTCCCCTTCCAGGAAGAGGCTGATGTGATGTTCAACTCTTCACTCCTCTATGAATTCTCTGTTCTGAAGAATTTTGCAGAACCCCTTCTCAAGGGTGTTGAAGAGGATAAGCCGTATTATCTCAATGCGCAGAGACTGCTGTTCACTCTGTCATTCTTCAATCCCATTACACCGGAGATGATACCGCGCACATCAGTGGTCAGGGAATTCATCGGCGGCTCCAGTTTTGATTATTGATATACTGAATAAGTGATTTCAGTGTGTGCCCTAATGTCTTTTGACACATATGGTGTTTCCCAAAAAACTTATCCCCGGTTCAACAATTCCCCGTCTTTCCTCATAAGAAAAAGTCACTGAATATAATTATTATGTAATGTTTGAGTTCTTGATAAAAAAGCATTGAGCATAGTGATTGATGTAATGACAGTGAGGCTCACACATTCTCATCAGCACCGAATTACCGGTTATGCACGGGTTGGCAAAGGCGCTTTCTGAGAACTGTCCTCGCCTCATATCTTTTATGAGGAAACATATGTCTTTCAAGTACTTTATTTTTGAGGAATAACAATCCACCTATTGATTAATCAATATTGAGGTATTATAATATACCAAAGGTTTACTCTATTAAGGCGCAAATCCTGTATCAAGGAGGTGGACAGATGGCATTACTGGAACTCAGTAAGATCAAGAAAGTATATGATCAGGGGAAGATTGAAGTGCATGCATTGCGGGGTATTGACCTTCAAGTGGAAGAGGGAGAGTTCACAACAGTATTCGGGCCCTCGGGATCAGGCAAGACAACATTGCTCAATCTGATAGGATGTCTGGACAGACCAACTGAAGGTTCAATTACTTTCAATGGCAAACCATTGGGTGAATCAAGCAAAAGGGAGCTTGCAATGATAAGGCGGTTCAATATGGGCTTTGTATTTCAGAGCCATAATTTGATCCCCGTGCTCACTGCATATGAGAATGTTGAGTTTGCCATACGTCTGACAAAGAAATACTCAAGAAAACAGCAGCATGAAAGGGTTATGAAATCTCTTGCAGAGGTCGGGCTTGACGGACTGGAACAGAGAAGGCCCAATGAACTCTCCGGCGGGCAGAAGCAGAGAGTGGCAATAGCCCGGGCACTGGTGAAGGAACCGAAATTAGTGCTTGCTGATGAACCTTCTGCCAGTCTGGATTCCACGACAAGCAAAGAGGTGCTTGAGGTAATGCTCAAGATGAATGAGACACTGGGTACTACCTTTGTATTTTCCACGCATGACCCCCTTGTAATGGAATATGCCAGGCGGCTCCTTGAGATAAGGGATGGTAAAATTTCAGAAGACAAGAAGAAGGAGAGTAACAATGTTTCTTATTAAACTTGCTGTAAAGAATCTAATCCGTCACCGTGTGAGAACCATTATTACAGCAGGCATTATAGCATTTGCCATATTCTTTTATATTCTCCTGGATTCACTAATACTGGGCATGACAGATATGTCATATGACAGTATTATTGATTATCAGGCAGGCCATATACAGATAGTGAGTAAACAGTACTGGGAGGATAAGGATAAATTGCCTCTGGAGAATTTAATCAAGCCAGACAAGCCACTAATAGATAAAATAACCGGTGCTGAGGGATTCAAGGCATATTCCCCGGAACTGGATTTCAAATCCATGCTGAATAATGGAATGAATGAATTGCCTGTAACAGTAAAGGCAGTGCGTCCGGATAGATTCCCTGATGTTTATCCCATAGAAGATAAATTCGTTGAGGGCAGTATGTTTCAGGCAGGAGAGTACAGGGCAGTGCTGGGCAAGGAGTTGGCTGAATTGATGAAATTGGAAGCGGGGGACTATATTATTCTTCTTTTCAGGGATAAGAATGAAACATACAATACATTGGATTTGGAGATATCCGGACTGATACACACTCCCAATCCCAATCTGAACCGTAATACGGTTATTGTGCCATTTGATATTGCAGGTGAGGCTCTTTCAACTGATAATAAGGTAAGTCGTATAATTGTCCGTCTTGATAATAAGCATAGAGCAGCAGAAACAGGTGATGCATTGAAATCTCAAGTGGGCAATAATCCGGGCATCTATATCTGGAGTGAACTGGAGGCTGTATCAGTAGCAGGTGCAAAGAATATGGGCAATAATCTTATAATGATAATCATTCTGCTCATTGCAGGCATAGCAATAATAAACACTGTAATACTTGCTGCTCTTGAGAGAATGGAAGAGATAGGCATGATGAAGGCAATGGGCCTTGAAGAGAGGGAAATTGTTTTCACATTTGTTATGGAATCCACAGGCATAGGTCTGCTTGGAGGTGTTATTGGTTTGATGCTGGGCTTTGTCGGCACACTGCTGCTTGTCAATATCGGACTGGACTGGTCTGCAATGCTCAATATGGATATGACGCAATACGGCATACCGGTAATAGGCACACTCTATGGTTCATGGAATCCCCGGGCATTTATACAGGTATTCCTCTTCGGAGTGATTGTATCCATGCTGTCAAGCATTCTGCCTGCATGGTGGGCTGCCAGTAAGGACCCTGTCAAGTCAATTTATCACAGATAGGAGGAGTAAGAATGGGATTTCTAATAAAACTCGGTTTCAAGAATCTGTTCAGGCATAAATTGAGGACATTTATTTCAATAGTGGCAATAGCCTTTTCTGTTCTGATTGTGGTATTTGCGCGGGGTTATATCACAGGTCTGATTGATTCTGTTTCAGCAGACAATGTCCAGTACAATTCGGGACATATTAAGATTGTGAAAGAGAATTACCATGAGCAGTCCCGCCTACTGCCCCTTACTTATCCTGTTGACGGTTTCAATGGCAATGGACTTTCCGATATGATAAATACACTGGAAAATGTAGAGGGAGTGCAGTCAGCAATTCCCCGCCTGAAATTCGGGGCAATGGCCAGCAGGGAAGGGGAGATGATCAATATGATGGGCTGGGGCATTATTCCCGA
>JAWOBN010000086.1:0-13272 GCA_046484245.1 bacterium
TTCTGTTTTGACCATGGCTGAATAGACAATTGCAGTATTCTCCACATCAGTGTTATGTACTGAAAAAAGTGGGAAAACTGCAGATGTGTCTGCCCTGAGCATATAGGAGCCGTCCGAGTCAAAGGACGGCTCATCTGTAAAACGCATATTACCGGACTCATTTATTACAGTATTGGCATTTATACTGTCACTGAACAGAACAGCAGTTTCTGCATTGGAGCAGTTTAAAACCATTGCACTGATAATAATCAGGGAGATAAAGCACAGGTTCTTCATGCTTATCTCAATATGATAAATTTACTGTCGTATATTCCGGGATTCTTATTATCCTTGATAAAATAAATGCCGGGGGGCATATCCGTTTTTATATTCATACTCTTTGAACCATTCACAGAACCTGTGAATATATGCTTGACCTTTCTGCCCTGAATATCATATATACTGATATCAAAATACTCATTTCTGCCTCTTAATGTAAAACTCATTGCACTGCTGTATATCAATGGACTGAAATCAATATCCCGCTTCTCATAATCATTTCTATTGCTGCTTATACTGCTGAATGCAGGTCTGAATGCATATACATCTCCCTCTATGGGCATTCTGCCGCCTGAATTATACACTCTCCAGAACTCCAGTTTATCAGGCAATTCTGACACTGTGTCAAACAATGCAAGGTAGGGTCTTGCATGTGTTCTAAGACCCGAGATTCTCAATCCGCCGATATAGAGGGAATATTCGCCTACCGGAGCATACGGCACAGTATCTTCTCCCATGAAGGCGTATGAAACTGCTGACACGGCATTTGCATTATACTGTATTGGGTAATCTTCATAATTCTCACAGTATATTGCAGGATAGATTGTGTCATTATCATTATGCCATTCAATGATAATATCCCTTCCCCCTAATAGAGAGTATTGTGTTACATGAAAGACAGAATCCGGATAATCCTCTTCAAAATCATTGAATATGACAATTGAATCATTACTAATCAAATAGTATGAATCAAATTGCAGTTTAAAGTACAAGCCGTCAAATATATCCGTGTAGTATAATGAACAGGGAGAAATTATTGTATCTCTTATCTTCATTTGATGGTCAGTACTGTCATAGACTGAAAAGGGCATGAAGAGATTGTCGCCATTCATATAAGGATTGGAGAACATGAGATAATACACATGGGATCTTACAGCCGAAGAGTCCATAATTTCAGCGCTTACTGTCAGCACATTATTGTCACCCGATATGAAATTCAATGTATCCTCCGGCCTCGGGCAATTCAGATTGAAGTGAAGATTGGCAGTATCTGAAGCATGATCATCACTGACAATAAGCAGGGCAGTATAATTGCCATTAGGCAGTATGGTCCATGCATTGACTATCAGTGAATCATTCCGGGTTGAAGCATTATACTTTATACTGTCATTTGACTCATTATGAAAGAGTGTCAGTTGAGACATATGATTGTCATTGTCTGTATCCAATACATGCCACTTGAATAATACTTGAGTTGGATCTTCTGTCTTGCTTTCAAATGATTCAATATACGGGGGACAGTTCATATCATTCCTGTCAATGCCTATATGGAATATCTCGGAATGTAAATCAGATGAGAATCTGTCAAAATTCCACAATTGCCAGTAATAATAACCGTCATCAAGAGCAGTTATATCAAGCATATGAGAGAAATTATTAATGCCTTTGACAGTATGTGTGCTGTGCGTCAATATATTCTGAAAGGATATGGCAAATGAATCCTCTGTTTCGTCACATGACCATTCAAACCGTGTGTCAGACCTTATCACTGCACTGTCTTCAGGACTGATTACCGTAATCTCACTGTTACGATCATTCCAGAATTCCTGCAGAGAGAGAGCATGGGGCACTATCATTTCAGGGTATTCATCTATGGTGAGTGCGAATGTGTAAATCAATGAATCACCGTAAGCCAGATCAAACGGACCTGTGGATAGGATAAATCTCTTGTCTCCTGCCCGTTCTGACCCTTCATTCATGCCCGGATAACCCGGTGTATTGACAGACCAGTAGGGGAATGGCTCATAGGAGCTCTCCGGATCAGAAGGGTCAAATGTCAGAAAATCATATCCTGCCATCACCTGATATTTCTCCTCTTTTGTAGCAGGGATTGAAGCCAGTGTAACCGGAGTGAGAGATGTCAATCCGATTTGAGCAAATGGAGGGATGAAATACCCGTTGTCATGATACAGGTCAATGGGTTCATATGTCACAGGTGTTTCCAGGAGTGTGACAGAGAAAATGCCCGGTTCATGAGCCCATCCCGCCTCACTCTCCAGCTGATACTGATAGACAGTATTGACTCGTCTCAATGAATTATCTACAGTCATTGTGTCAATATAACCCACCAGGTCATTGGCTGATGAGCCCGATTCATTGCCTATATCACTGTCAAAAACATAACCGAAATAGCAATTCCTTATATCCCTGCTGTCATCCCTCTCATTTTTCAGCACCATACGGATTATTACAACATCTTCAAGCAATGGACCGAACCACTGATATGAATTCTGCTTTACTGTAATGCCCAGGGGTTTATTCTCCTGTGCAAGATGCTGAAAGGGATCCTTATCAGAATAAAAACAGTATGTATCAAAGAGTGAAACAGTGGAATCATATACAATACTGCTGTTAATATCGCGCGGCGGCCAGTCATTACGCGAATTATAGACACGTTCATATGGGCTTGTATATCCCGGCGCATCACTGCCGTCCCCGGGGCAGAATTCAGATATGTAATTCCCTGTTGTCACCAGAGTATCTGTGATAGTATCCAAACGGGAAGTAATGGAATCAATGAGACCGCCCAGCCACAGACCTGCGTCATATATGTAATTCTCTGCAGGATATCCTGAAGGCCAGTATCCGCCCGCATTGCCTGTTTCAACATTATGTCCTATGTGACCGTAATTGGTCACTGTGATATGGAATTCATTGCCCTCAGCCCAATCCATATCCCATTTGCCTGCCAGACCTATTGCCAGTATTAAAACCATCAAAACCATCATCAGATATTTCATTAACCCTCCTAGGTAACTGAATAATATTATACCAAAAATGTTAAAAATTGCAATACTGTGTTCCCGGGACGGGAAATCGCAGTAAGGATGCTCACGTACAACGGAAGACCGGAGTCAGCCATCAGCCATCGGCTGCCGGCCAACGGCTTTGTGAATAGCCGGCCACAGAGATACCTTCGCGAATGCTTTAATGAAAGCAGAACTCGGCATGACAATTCAGCCATGGGGAGCTGTACGGTGAATAATGCGGAACGTCTTTCCTCATAAGAAAAAGTCACTGAATATAATTATTATGTAATGTTTGTTTTCTTAATAAAAAAGCATTTAGCATAGTGATTGATGTAATGACGGAGAGGCTCACACATTCTCATCAGCACCGAATTATCGGTTATGCACGGGTTGGCAAAGGTGCTTTCTGAGAACTGTCCTCGCCTCATTATTATTTATGAGGAAACATATGTCTTTCAAGTACTTTATTTTTGAGGAATAACGCTGCAATTGACACGGAAGCGCTGGTCAATTATAATGACAAAAACGGAGGTATTATGAATCAGAAGAGATTCTATGTGTTTATAATAATGATACTTACAGTAATTCTCATTATTTTCATTATTTCAGGCATTACAATGAGCAGGAGATACCGCGAGCTCAGCAGAAAATACACTGCACTCAGTGAAAAGTATTCCAAGGGGCAGGGCGATCTGATAACAGATCCCGAGATTGAATATTTCAGAAGAAAGGGTATTGAAGATCCCCTGAGTCAATTGAAGGATGACCTTATAAGGAGAGATGAGCTGATTGAGAGCAGCGGGCAGCTGGGGGGCTCTATGGGATTTCATGACAGGAGCGGGATAAATGTGCTGAACAGATACTGGGTCTATGCGCCATTTGATGACGGGCATGTGCAGGGATATATGATACTGGAATACCAATTTGAAGGAGACAGTGTGCTGTGGAATGCAATTGAGTCAAAAACAGATATTTAACTTTACATTATATTATTATTTGATAAAATAAATCACTATGAAACATTTATTCGGGCCAATCCCGTCAAGGCGATTAGGCAGTATACTCGGTCTGGACATTATTCCGTTCAAGACATGTACATTCAACTGTATTTACTGTGAACTGGGTCCTACTGAGAATACAGCTTCACAGAGAAGGCATTATGATGAGCCTGACAGTATTGTCAGTGAGGTTGTTGAATTTCTCAGTGCCAATGACAAGAGGATTGACTACATAGCATTCACAGGGTCCGGTGAACCGACACTCAATGCTGATATGGGTATTATTGCTGATGCATTGAGGGAGAAGACAGGCATACCCCTGGCTCTTGTGACCAATGCATCGCTATTTTATATGGAGGATGTGCGCAAGGATGCAATGGCTTTTGACATAGTCCTGCCCTCACTGGACAGTTTTGACGAGGAGATGTTTGCCAGAATAAACAGACCGGACAGGTCTATTGATTTCAATGAGATGATGGATGGTCTGAGACAGTTCACCCATGAATTCAAGGGCAGCATATTCCTTGAGATAATGCTGGTGAAGAATTACAATGATTCAGACAAGGATATACTGAAACTGAGGCGTATTCTCTCCAAACTGAGAATTACAAAACTCCAGATAAATACTGTGATAAGACCGCCTGCAGAAGAAACCGCCGAACCGATAACTGAAGAGGACAAGACGAGAATAAAGCATCTTCTCGGGGATATTGCCAATATTGAAACTGTCTTTCACAATGAAAGCAGGGATATTGAACCGGGTGAGATTGATGATGTGATTGCCCTCTTGTCAAGACGGCCCTGCACATTTGCCACAATATCATCGTCACTGGGCATGCCTGTTGAGGAACTCAGAGCAATACTGCAGAAACTGGAGAAGGAGAAGAAGCTCAGGGTGCGTAATTTCAATGATGAATTCTACTACAGGATAAAGAATGAATGATGTATTGATCTACGGGCTCATACTGCTCATAACCAAGATTGTCTCGGAATTATTCAAGAGAATAAAATTGCCCTCTGTTATCGGTGTGATAATTGCCGGTGTGCTCTGCGGGCCTGTTTTCCATTTATTTGAAATAAGCCAGACACTGGATTTCCTTGCCAATATCGGGATATTGTTCCTCCTCTTCATAGCAGGACTGGAAACCAATATTGAACAGATGAAGCAGCAGGGCAAACATTCCATGATAGCAGCAGTACTGGGTGTCAGTGTGCCGTTCGGGCTTGCATTCATATTCATGTTTCTCAATTATGATTTCACTACAACATATACAATTGGTCTCACACTCACAGCAACATCAGTCAGTATAACTGTCATGACACTGATGGAACTCAAAAGCCTCAATACAAGAAGCGGTGTCACTGTTCTGGGTTCAGCTGTAATTGATGATGTGATTGCCATAATACTGATGACAATCTCACTGGTATTCCTCATGCATACAGGCAATTTAGTCATGACCATAGTGAAACTTGCGGGATTCTTTGTATTCTCAATGATCTTCTATATATTCCTGTCAGATCCCTTCATGAATATTGCAAGAAGATTCAAGTCATCGGAATCCCTTGCCGGTATTGCGGTTATCATAATGCTCCTTATGGGTGTATTCTCTCATTCACTGGGCATTGCTGCAATAACAGGCGCATATATTGCAGGTGTTGCAATTGCCAAAACACCATACAGAAGGAAGATCATATCAAAGGTCTCCACAATAACAGACACATTGTTCATTTCAATATTTTTCTTTGTTGTCGGCATGAAGACATCCATTGACATGCATCACATTGATATTGGGTTCACACTGTTATATGTCTTCCTTGCTGTTGCAGGCAAGATACTTGGCTCGGGACTTGGTGTCTTTGCGTCCGGTTTGACAATGAGAGAGGCAATGAAGGTCGGTTTCGGCATGATACCGCGCGGCGAGGTTGCACTGGTTATTGCTGCAATAGGGTTTGACAATGCACTGATAAGCCAGAGCATATTCAATTCTGTTGTAATCATGATTCTCTTCACATCAATACTGACGCCTATAGCTTTGAAATTTTTATACAAAAAGAATATATAATCAGGAGGATAGATGTATCTTTTGCTCATGATCTTAAATAAGGAGGAACATCTGGATGACATACTCCAGACATTCCTGGAAGTGGGTATAACGGATGCCACTGTTGTGGACAGCCAGTCAATGGGGAATGTTCTCGCCTTTGATGTGCCCATATTCGCCGGACTCAAATATCAGCTTGACGGCTCCAGGCCATACTCCAAGATGATATTCGCTATTTCAGAGGACCTTGAAGCAGTGGAGTATCTCACAAAGATACTTGAGGACATGGGCATCAATGTTGAGGAGCCCGGTGTAATGAGAATTTTAACACTGAAGCTTGAATCAGTGCACGGTAAACCGGAGGAGTTGGATTTTGAATAAGAGCATCTTTATCATTCTTGTTTTTTCATTTATCATGATCAATGCATTCACATTACCGGAAGCAACAGATACTGAGTATTATCTTGATAATTTCTGTGTTTCCCTGCCTTCCTATGAAGTGCTTGGCTACTACAGTGCAGATAATGCAGTCCTCATCTCAGGGGGATGTTATAATGTGGAGTTTCTCTCTGTGAGGGATTTTGTAAAATTTGCTGTTCCCCTCTCGTCCAATACAGAATTCCTCTTCAGGCATGTTTATTATAACACCTTTGCCAGGCAGCTCTATATGAAGGGTTACGGGCTGAACTGGCGTTTCAATGATGTGTTCTCTATGGGATTTCTGGCAAACCCCACATTTGCAAAGCGTGAAAGTGATTTCACGCTTCTTGCAGGATTTGAAGGAAGGAATACAAAAACAACTGTGGGCCTTATGATTGAGAATTTTGACAATAATTATTCTCAGAAGTATGAAAAAGATGTATATGGGGACCTGAGAATTTATACAGAACCTGCATTTCCTCTGGGGTCTTTCATAGTATTCCCGGTGAATCTCTTTATCAATACAAGCGGTTATTTCCAGGAAATACTGTTCTATGCCTCCTTTGCAAAAAAATACCATTCATCTGCTGATTATTATTATTTTGATGAGTCCAATGTACTGACATACGATTATTCAGCGGATACAGCCATGACATATCTGAAAGCAGGTGTTGAAAGGAAGAGGGGAGATGATAAGAATCTGACAGGCGGAATATTCATTGAAACATACAGAGACATAACTGCCCGGGATGATTCATTGTTGTCTTCACAGAGCAATGATGTTTATTTCAAATCAAATGGCAGAATATATTACAGCAGATCCTCTTTCCGACTGGGATTTGAGGCTCAATACGAGAACAGGGTTTACAAGATAGACACTGCAGACAGATACAGGCTGCACACATATATCCTCTATCCTTCTTTAAATTACAGATGGAATAAATTTGATATCGGGCTTGGTGAAGCATTCAATGTCCGCAGTACTGTGCAGCCGGCGGATACTGTGGATGAAATGCATACGAGAATGATTCTCACTGTGAAATATAATTTCTCACCTGATTCATATTTCTATGTGCGCAAGGGATTTGAGACAGACCCGAGGGATGTTGCCCATGGCGGTAAATTCTTCTTCTATGACAAGATGTATGTGCAGTTCGTGGGTCTGTTTGATGATATATTCAGGAGGCCCAATGGATAGATTTGTAATAAAAGGCGGCAGGAAGCTCAAAGGTGAACTGAGTGCCAGTGGAGCCAAGAATGCATCCCTCCCCATACTGGCGGCATCACTCCTGACAACAGGTGAAACAGTAGTGAGAAACTGCCCGGATGTTGCGGATGTGAGGTATATGATAAAGGTGCTGGAATATCTCGGTGCAGAGGTTTCCTTCAGGGGCAATACTGCAAGAATCAATGTGCCTGACAAACTCAGGACAACAGCGCCCTATGAACTGGTGAGGAAGATGAGGGCATCATACTATGTGCTCGCACCCCTTACAGGAAAGAAGCATAAGGCAAAACTCTCCCTTCCGGGCGGATGCGCAATAGGTGAACGGCCTATTGACCTGCATATAAGGGGATTCAAGGCATTGGGATGCAGTGTTGATCTTGAACACGGCTATATCAATGTTCAATGCCCTCAGCTCAAGGGTAATGAGGTCTTTCTTGAAGGCAGGCACGGGACTTCAATGGGTGCAACAATCAATGTAATGATGGCATCTGTTCTTGCAGACGGGGAAACTGTTCTTAAGGGCGCAGCACTGGAGCCTGAGGTGGGTGCAGCTGCCCGTTTCCTCAATGAAATGGGGGCTGATATAGAGGGTATTGACTCTCCCATTCTGAAGATTAAGGGTGTTGATAAACTGAGACCTGTTGAATTTGATGTGATACCCGACAGGATTGAAAGTGCGACAATGCTTGCAGCAGCGTCCATTACAGGCGGGGAGCTGACACTGAATAATACAAATCCCCGGCATTACAGTACTGTTATTGAGAAATTCAGGGAAATGGGAGACAGTATTGAAATTGACGATAGTACTGTATATCTCAAGTCAGCAAAGGCAAAGAAACCTGTTGAGATCAATGTGCTTCCCTATCCGTATTTCCCCACAGACACACAGGCGCAGTTCATGAGTATACTGACAACAGCAGAGGGTATATCAACAATTACTGAAAATGTCTTCACAAAGAGATTCATGCATGTGCCTGAGCTGAAGAGAATGGGGGCGGATATTCAGCTGAGGGATAATACTGCTGTAATCAAGGGTGTGAAGAAACTCTCGGGAGCACCTGTGATGGCATCGGATCTGAGGGCATCAGCAGCACTTGTCATTGCCGGTCTGGTTGCAGAAGGTGAGACGGAGATCAAGAGAATATACCATATAGACCGCGGTTATGAGAATATTGAGAAGAAATTGAGGAAGATAGGCGCAGATATCAGGAGGTTCCGCAAGTGAATGCAGAAAGAACTGTATATGTGGGGGATGTGCCTATAGGGGGCAGCCACCCTGTAGTAATACAGTCAATGATAAACACTGACCTGAAGGAGAGAGACAGGTCACTTGACCAGATAACCCGTCTGCATGAATCAGGGTCGCGTATTGTGAGAATTGCCTATCCGGGCAGTCAGTACAGGGATGACTTTGAGTATATTGTCAGCAGGGCGCCCTGTCCTGTAATTGCCGATATACACTTTTCCGCTGATCTGGCTGTTGAGGCAATGGATATGGGGGCTTCCAAGATAAGGATAAACCCCGGTAATATAAAGAGAAGGAATCTCAAGAGAATAATTGATAAAGCCCGGCTCTGCAATGTGCCTATAAGGATAGGTGTCAATTCCGGCTCCCTTGAGAAAGATCTCCTTGAGAAATACGGACATCCTGTACCTGACGGGCTTGTTGAATCAGCACTGAGGTCAATTGCATTCTTTGAGGAGAATGATTTTGACAATATTGTGCTGTCAGTGAAATCATCTGATGTGAATTTCATGATAGAATCAAATGTGAAACTTGCCCGGAAGACGGATTATCCCATTCATCTGGGGGTGACTGAGGCAGGCGGGCTTATACGGGGTACAGTAAAGAATTCAATAGGCATAGGATATTTGCTCAAAAATAATATTGGCGATACAGTGAGGGTTTCACTGAGCACTGAACCGGAGAAAGAGATTGAGGTTGCCAAGAAAATGCTCAAGGCATTGCATCTGTACGGCAATGCACCTGATGTCATATCCTGCCCCACATGCTCCAGGTCAACATTTGATGTTGCGGGCATGCAGGAGACAGTGGAGAAACACCTGGAGAATGTGAAAAAAGACATCACTGTTGCAGTGATGGGTTGTGTTGTCAATGGTCCCGGGGAGGCAAAAGAGGCGGATTTCGGCATAACGGGTTCTCTTAATGAATGTGTATTGTTCAGAAAGGGCGAGATAATATTCAAGGGCAATCCGGAAAATGCAATAAAAAAACTTCTTGAAGAGGTGGACAGATATGAAAAAGATTAAAACACTGCAGAGAATACTCAAACCAAAGGAAATGCTCTATATTGACTCATCATCCGATGTCTTCAATCTGATTGATCTGAATAAGTCCTTCAATCCCAATGAATATGATGCAGGTCTGCTCATAGGCAAGAAGCATGTGTATCTCATCTGTGAGGTGCTCTTCTACCCCCATGTGAGACATCTCAAGGGATTGAAGGTGCTCAAGGCGGACAGTGATGCATACCTCGCTTCATCCAAGACATTTATTGAGGATATTGAGAGAATACTCAAGAGGGAAAAGGCAGTGCGGCTCGGACTGACAAATCCCTCACTCTCAAGGCATTTCAAGAGATATATTACCTTTCATTTCATGTCTCCTTCCAAGGTGCTGGGCATAGTCAAGTCCGGCAGGGAGATTGATGCCCTCAGGGCATGTTCAGGCATTATGAAGGATATACTGGAAAGAGTGCCGGGTCTTCTGAAAACATCCGTTACTGACCTTGAGCTGCGCAATGAGATTGACAATATGATATACGGTTCAGGAGCCCAGAGAAGGTATGTGCCTACACTGGTGGGATTCAATGCAAAGACAGTTTATCCTACTATAATCAACAAAAAACTGAAGAGAGGCAATCTTGTTCTTGTGGATTTCGGCATTATGAAAAACGGCACAGGGCTCTCTATTGCAAGAACTCTGCCTTACGGCAGTTTGAGCAGTAATAAGAAAAAGCATCTCAGTATTGTCAATGACGGTCTTGAGGTAATGAAATCAGTTATCCAGAAGGGCATTGAGATAAGGGCCATTGACAGTGAATACAGGCAATTCATGGGGTCCCATAAACTGGACAATTCCTTCATAGATTATTCAGTGAAACTGCCGGGTACATCATACTATGAAGAGACCAATTCCATTAAAGACAGGACAGAACTGAGGGACAATTCTGTTATTAAAATATCATCCTCACTCTTTGTCCCCGGAAGATACGGGATCAAGAATGAAGAATTAATTCTAGTCAAAGGAAACAGCAATGAAACATTACTTTAGTATTATCATACTGATTCTTGTCATTATGTTTGCATCATGTTCTGAGAAGAATGCCGACAAACTGATTGAGAGAGGTGAGTATCTCAGGGCTGCAGATATTCTGAAAGAGTCACTCGGGCAAGAACCGGAGCAAAAAACACTGCTGGCACTGATGAAAGTAAACAATAATCATCTCGGTAAATATACTGAGAATATTGAACTGTTCAATGAATATGAGGAGATGATTCTCAGGGACAGGCAGCTGAGGAAAATATCAGCAGTATCACTGTGCAATTACGGTTTTGAGGAGTATGAGAATGAAAATTACTCTTCTGCCCGCCAGTATGCCTCTGATGCAGCTGAGCTTTATGATGATTACGGGAGACCGAAACTCCTCAAGGCAAAGGTCTTTCTGAAGAGAGACAATATTGACAGTGCCTATCACTATTTGAACCTGTCAGTTGAAAGTGACAGCACACTGAAGGAGTCATATCTTCTCCTGGGCAATATTGCCCAGATGAATGAGCAGTTTGAAAAGTCCATGGAAATGTATGACAGGGCAATTGCAATTGATTCTGCATATGCCGGTGCATGGACAAACAGGGGCGCTCTCTTCTATAATACAGAGAATTATCAGTATGCTGTCTATTCACTCAAAGAGGCAATCAAATATGATTCACTCAATATACTTGCCTATGATTACCTGATCAATTTATACTATCATGCGGGACTGGTTGATTCAGCAAAGAGGTATGCGGATATTTTCCAGAGGAAGAAGGAAGAACCGGATGATAATACCGATAGGTAATACAGGCAATTTAAGAAGAGCCCCCTTTATAACAATAGGGCTTATTGTTATATGCATACTCGTCTATATGCTTATAAGGCCTTCCATTGCAAGGCATGACAGGATATTCATGGAGGAGAGGGCAGAATATGTCAATCTTGTTGTGGAATGGCTCATTGCTGAAGAGGAGTATTCATACGAGGATATGATAAATAATCCGGATAAGCTCAGTAATGAGATCAAATCACCGACAGTTGACAAAAGCAGTGAATACTATGATGATATTCACAGGGCAAGGGAAGCAATGGAAGAGGCCCGGTCAATGCATATATTCCACACTCTCGGTGTATCACGGAATAATATGAATCCGGTAAGATTCATCTCCTCTATTTTCACTCATGCATCAATGCCCCATCTTCTGGGCAATCTCTGGTTTCTGCTTCTTCTGGGTGCCAATGTGGAGGACACATACGGCAGGTTCAATTTCCTTGTTTTCTTTATTCTCTCAGGCATTGTATCTTCAGTGATATTCATCATAAGCCAGCAGGACCCGTCCAATCCGCTTATAGGGGCGTCAGGCGCTATTGCCGGTGTAATGGGTGTTTTTATGATAAGGCATTTTACTACAAAAATAAAATTTTTCTATTTCTTCTTTCCCGTAAGACCATTGATGGGTACTTTCAGGGTAATGGCGGGCATAGTCCTTCCCCTGTGGTTTCTGCAGCAGATCATGAATGCATTGAATGAAAGCAATTCCCAGGTTGCATTCATGGCGCATATTGGGGGCTTCATATTCGGTGTCGGCTCAGCACTGATAATAGAGCATTTCAATATAGAAGAGAGATTCATAAAGCCGCAGATTGAGGAACAGACAAATCTGCTCGGTACTACACGCCTGCAGCAGGAGGGCATTGACGCCTATTACAGGGGGGATTTTGACACTGCTTCAGATCTCCTTGCAGGAGAGTCCGACAGGGCGGCAAACAGTGAGGTGTTTATACCTCTCTTTGCCTCACTTATGAAAACAGGCAGAGACAGGCAGGCGCGCATTTCTGCCCTGCACTTCTTCTCATCACTTAAGAACAGTGAAAAATGCAGTGAGGCAAAGGAGAAATACGATGAATTACAGTCACTGGATATGCATAAATCCCTTGATGAATCAACACTCTTTATTATAGCCAAATGCCTTGCTGAGGAAACATATTCAGACAAGGCGGGCTTGATAATTTCCAATGTACTTGAAGATCCCTCGCCCTCAATATTGAGAGCCAAGATGCTTCAGTATGCCTATGAGAAACATATACCTGTTGACAATTTCAATACAGTTCTTAACAATTATATAGAACATGGCAATGATGAGATTAGAATGATAATTCAAAATATCCGGAGGAATGATGATTAAAAGAGAAGATGCACTGAATCTTGTAAAGGAAAATGTCAAGAATAAAAATCTTG
>JAWOBN010000100.1:0-6762 GCA_046484245.1 bacterium
CATTATTACTGCTTTCTGAGCATGAAGGCGGTTCTCAGCCTCATCAAACACCACAGAGTTCTTGCTGTCAATCACATCATCCGTGACCTCTTCACCCCTGTGAGCCGGGAGGCAATGCATGAATATTGCATCATTTTTTGCATGTGAGAATAACTCGCTGTTTACCTGATATCTGGAAAATGCCTTTGCTCTTGCCTCTTTCTCATCCTCTTCACCCATTGAAGCCCAGACATCCGTATAAACAACATCAGCGCCCTTTACTGCCTCAACAGGGTCATTGGTAATGATGATATCAGCACCGCTCTTCTCAGCCATTTCCCTGCTTCTTTCAGTATAATGTTCAAGGGGTTCATAACCCTCTGCACATCCCACTGTCATATTGGTGCCCATGAGACCTGCCATAAGCATGAGTGAATGGCTCATATTGTTACCTGCACCGAGGAATGCGAACTTGAGCCCCTCTACTTTGCCCTTATGCTCCATTATTGTCAGATAATCCGCCATGACCTGACATGGATGCTCATAATCGGAGAGTGCATTGATAACAGGCACTCTGGAGTACTCAGACAATTGCTCTATGGATTTGTGTGAGAATGTCCTTGCCATAATGATATCCGTCATTCTGTCAAGATTCCTGGCTATGTCAGGCACGCTTTCTCTTTTCCCCAGTGATATGTCCTTGGGTCCGAGATAAATAGCATGGCCGCCGAGCTGTGTGAATCCTGCTTCAAATGAGACCCTTGTCCTGAGTGACGGTTTCTCAAATATCATGGCCATTGTCTTCTGATTGAGATCATCCCTGAATTTGCCTGCTTTCACTTCCTTCTTTATCGTTACTGCGATATCAAAAAGTTCAAGCACCTCTTCTTGTGTTACATCCTGAATTGATACAAAATCCTTTTTCACGAGTCCTCCTTTCTATTCTAATTCAAATTTATCCGCATTGAATTCTTCCGCTATACTGTTTACGAGTTTTTCTGCAACTGCAGCGAGATATTCAATGATATACTTGTTCTCTTCAACTGTGGTAAGGTCAATTCTGCGTTGTGCCATCAGTATTACTGTGTCATTCTCAACACCGAAACCTATGTCATGGAGATTAAGATTCAGTTCAAGGAGGCGCCTGTAGAACGGCAGGATATTCTCCTTCGGCAGCTTCAGTGCAGGTGACAGTATTTTGACAAAGAGATTGTTCTCATCATCAGCAAATAGATAGATGTACATTGCAGTTGAATTGACTGCCAGACTCCAGCCCAGCATATTCTCACTCTCAAGGTCCAATTTGGCATCCTCCTCTTTAACACCAAGTGTTGCAAAGAGTTCTTTGACTATCTCATAGGCCTTTTCCAATGTATCAATCTTCTCATCACTGAAAAGTGTTTTTAATCTGTCCATTATTCCGGTCATTTTAACCTTCCTTTAATTGAGATCCGCAGTTTTCACAGTAAACTGCATCCGGTTCATTCTTGAATCCGCATACAGGGCATTGATTCTTGCCCTTTTTCTTCTTCTCTTCCTCTGTCTTTATCAGCACAGATCCGCATTTCTTGCAGTACTTTCTTCTCTTGGATGAGGATGTGCCGCATACAGGGCAATATGCCCTGTTTATCAATTTGTCAAAGTTATTCTTGATTTCACTGATTACATCATTTACCCTGTGCAGGGGTATAGCAAAGCCGATTCCGGAAGCATCCACTATCTTCAGTGTGTTGATGCCTATCACATTTCCCTTTTCATCAATAAGGGGACCCCCGGAATTGCCGGGATTGATGGCAACATCCGTCTGTATGTATTCCTTGCCGTCAATCTCCCTTGCTTTTGTTGAGATAATGCCCTTGGTCACTGTATTGCCGAATCCGAGGGGGTTGCCGAATGCAATAACATTGTCCCCGACAGAATAGCTTTGATCTGCTTTCAGTTCAAGGGGCTTCATCTTCTTCTTTGTCTTCACTGAAATGAATGCAATATCCCTGAATCTGTATGACACAAGTATCTTCCCGGGATATTCCTTCTTGTCCGGGAATTCAACCATACAATTGATATTGCGGCCAATTACATGCGCATTGGTTACAATCAGGCCCCTCTTGTCAATAATGAATCCTGCACCGAGTGAATCAGGTGTCTGTATATTGACAACAGAGTCCTTTATATCCTTTATTACATCCGATATCTTTTTCTTTGCCATAATCATAATTCCTTTTTTTAATAATAGTAATTGTAATTGTATTGATTATCATATATTTATCAAGAGAAACGGGAATTAATGGAATTCATACTGTTCTTTAATCAATGATTGCCAATCCATTCATTCAGTTTTCAGGTCATTCACATTGCCGATAATGATAATTGAAGATATGAATGCAACAATCATAAAAACAGGTATAATGAATATTGCGGGCACTATTGCATATCCATTAATGCCCATTGCTATGAGTTTGGCTGTCAAAGCTGCCATGAGCAGGGAAAGAAAGACAAGATATACGGGTGTAAAGAGATAACCGAATGGTCTTTTTCTAAGAGCAAGTATACCTGTTACAACAGCAGCTGGCAGGAGCAGACCAAGATCAAAACCCTGGACTATTAATGTGGTGTAATGTTCAAGCGAGCTTGGATATACAGTGCCTTCAAGCAATGGAGGGATAATTACAGAAAGCCACAATAATGCAATCATCACAGCATTGAAAACAAGGAAAGCACCGCCAAACCGAACAGCTGCATCTTCTTTAAAATAGTTCTTGATACCGGTAATATCAAATGAGTACAGGGATAAAATGAAAGCAAAGAAACTCAGACCAAGCAATGATGCATATACAAGGAATAGATGATTATACATTGCCATTGCTGTATAGAAAAGATATGTCACAAGGAAATAGCCTGTAATGCCTGATAGAACAAACCGTGCTTTTAGTGAACCTCTCAATGCAAATATCAAGGCAATGATAAGCCCGGGAATACCGAGAAGAAGTGTAACATAGTCCTGAGCAATACCCTGAATAGCAACTTCTTTGGACATATGCTCATAAATTCCTCTTCCGTATATTTCTACTGTTTCTCCTCTTATTGATTCATATTTATGTGATTCTTCCCCCTCATTGGACATAACACCGGTGAGTGCTGCAATGCCGGATAGAATAGTAATTAGGATAACAAGGATAAGAAGTGTCTTTTTGTGCTTCATCCATACTCCTTTTTCAATATTCTATTAATAACTGAAAATATGTCAACAACACCCCCGCAATGGATTAATTCTTGAGGTTTATTGAAACTTGCATCAGGTTCAAATTGTTGAACCCCTACGGTTATCGTTATGCGTTACCGAGAGCATATAGAGCGATTAGACCGTGTAGAACGTGTAGTGACACAATCACCACCTGGCCTGTCTTTGCGAGTTTTGCTTGCTTGCTATATATTCGCGAAGCTATCTCTATGGCCGGCTATACACATTTTTACGCTTTACGCATCACGCAACACGCATTACAATATATTTATTGACATATTTGTTATGCTTTTGTATAATAGTGAAGATGGTTTTTAAAAGAGGGATGCTTATTATCTTAATAATCACAGCAGCAACTGCCCTGACGGGTCAAATTAGCCGTTTTAAGATGTATGAGAAACAGAAGGAAGACTCCATTGCTGCAGAAGATGCTGATACTGTAATTGAAAATGATACAATTGCCCCCGGATCATTGGAGTATAAACAGGCTTATCAAGCCGGTATTGTCTATGCCGACAAAAGATACAGTCAGTCCAATATAATCAGCAGACAATGCCTTAAGACAGGATTGATTGTAGAGGGATTTGGTTCAAAATTAGAAGGTAAAAGCAAAAATTATTCTGCCGGTTTCCGTGCCGGATATAAAAGTATATTGAGTTATGAAAATTTAGTTACATGTCTTGGAGCTGGATGTGTCGGGATCTATCTTTTTGCAGCACTCTATAATATTATATACTGAATATAATTGATATTAAATATAACAAGGAAGGAATTATGAAATTCTATCTTTCACTATGTCTAATGCTCATTACACTTTTCGTATCTGCCGAGAAAATCAATGTTACTGTAATTGATTACAAGTCAGAAATGATCGGCTCACAGCAGAGACAATCATTCATCAGTGAGTTTGGGGATTATGTAATGCAGTCAGGAGGATTCAACTACAACTCTATAAAGGATGATTCACTTCCCAATTACTGGAATAACTTTGACAAAATAAGAGAAAAAGTCGGAGAGGATACTGATAAAACAGTCATCTTCAAATACTATGTTTTCGGTGATAATTTCGTTATTAAGATGGCAGTACTCAATATGAATGAGGATAAGGTTGAAAGAATAGAGGAATACTCTCTCTTTAATCCGGAGGAATTAAAAACAATAGCCAAGAAGTCCTCTATGATGTTTGTGCACAATAAATCAAAGAAGGAACTTGAAGAAGTTGGGTTGATGGTCCCGACAGAGAATACGGAAGAATTAAGTAAAAGATCATACAGTCTAGTGGGATTATCCTTGAATACAGGTTATATGTGGGCTACAGTGGACGGCGGATATGCGGGTGATTATAAAAAGGTGCTTCTGCTGTCAGCAGGTCTGCCAATGGAGGTTTCAAAGAACGACAGATTGGATTTAACTTTTGATCTGCTCGTCGCATCATCAGTATGCGCTTCAATCGGATTTACGCATATACATAAGCCAACAAAAATCACCCCCTATTGGGGAGGTGACGCGGGTATTGAATATGTCTTTCACAGAACAGCGCAATATCCGTCCAATTCCCTGGGCGGTATTATGCTGAGACCGAAATTCGGTTATATAATAATGAATACAAATCATGCCAGCATCTATCTGGAAACAGCATACAGGTTTGTTACAAATGATTTTTTTGATCAGGGCATTGAATTCAGATTCGGATTCGTTGTCAGATAGAAATCAATAATTATTGAAAATATCTGACTTGAGAGCCCAGATGAGAATAAGAACTCCGCCTATGGAACCCTGAGCAGCATATTTTGTTCTTCTCCTGTTTTTGAATATCTCTGCGCGGGACAGGGTATCTTCATTTGCCAGCACATCTGCTCTGAAGGTATTTTTAATATCAATATGCTGTCTATCTTTTATATATGCATAATAGATAAACATTGAACCGAGCAGTAATGAGATTACTACAGGTGACACAATATCATCATTGTCTATTTTACCGGTATTTAAATACATCACCAGACACGGAACAGCAAAACCCAGAAAACATCCGGGTGTTGTCCATTGCCAGCATTGTTTATTCATAAGCATTTTCTCAGGGGATTCCACAGTATTGTCTTCAGCTAGACCGTATATTTGATGCATCGGAATCAATAACAGCAAAATCAACAATATGGCAATTGCTTTAATAATACTCATTCTCATCTCTCCGTACATTCTAAACTGAGGTTAATAAATATCCAGTAGAGGCTGTGACTCGTATCAACCACCTGCTGTTATCACGGCTCAATAACCGTATTATCCCCCACAAAGAAATTCACATTCTTCTTCCACTCGTATCTTGCACCATAATCATAATTGAGCAATACATCATATCCGCCTGGTGGGCATACATGGGGACCTCGGGGTGACTCTATCTTGAATACCTCAAGTTCAGGTTTTTCAGTAAGCCCTATTTCATTGGCAGTGCCAATAGGATAGAAATGAATGAGGGACGGATAATCTTCAAATGATTCATCCATTTTCACTGATGAAGCATTGAGGTTTATTCTGGGAATATAGACAGTATTCTTCTTCATTTCAAAATCATTGAGCATAATAATATATTTATAACCTGCCCATGACATATCCATCTCAATCCTCATATCATATTTCCCGGACTTAATCCTGTGCGTAAAATCATTTATGGATTCGTCCGGTTCTATCTCTTCACCATTCCTGAATATTCCGGGATATGATGAGAATTTTGCCTTTTCCCCCTCATATGTATGGACCTCGGGCATATACTGAGCAAGCCCGTGCATGTTCTTATCCTCTTCCATTACAGTAAGCTCAATATCATGAAGGAGAAATGTGATTTCCTTATAGTGAATACCATCCGTTTCTATGTCTTCCGCCTTGTATGATATGAACCCATTACTATTGATAAGCGGCAGTTTCACCAACAATGTATAATCATCCGGTTTCAGTTTGAAGGATTCCTCCCCGGAATCAACTGTAACACTGTCCCCTTTACTATTGATGATTGTCACCCCGCTTTTCCCTGCAAGCAGTCTTCCGGTGTCCACAAATTCAAGATATAGGTCCATACGCTTGTCTTTTTCTGTTATAGTATCGGTTCTTGTATAATGACGCACAAAATCCCAGCCATTTACTGTTTCAAGAACAGTGCCATTATCCAGTTCATAATGATAATCAGAAACTGTCAATGCACTCACAACACATATTCCCGCTATCAGCATCAGAATAAAAATTAAATATTTCATAAAGCCTCCTCTTTGTTTAATTGTATCAGTATGAAAATCTTTGTCAAATAAATATGAATAGGAAACCATAGTAAAACGTGTGACTCGTGTGATTCGTAAAGAAGATGAAAGGTAAAAGGTAAAAGGTAAAAGAAGACCGGCTTTCAGCCGGGTTGAGGGTTTATAGTTGATGGTGGATGGTCAAGAAAAACCGTGCGAATTCGTGCGTTTCGCGCGGTTCGTGTGATTCGAAAAAAAATCAAGAGCGAATAGAGCGAGTAGAACGGGTAGTAAAATGAAGGTAAAAGGTAAAAGGTAAAA
>JAWOBN010000008.1:0-20372 GCA_046484245.1 bacterium
GTATCAGATATCCATTGTCAGGCAGTGTTATATCGCCGAACGCGTATGATTGATAGGAATTATACTGGTAGAGCGTATAACCATTGAGATTTATACCTGTTATCTCATCATAAACAATGAATGAATTGGTGTCTGAAACAGTTGAAGCAGATGAATCATCCACTGCCTTTACGTAATAGTAAACAGTGTCACTCAGTGAGAAACCCCCTATGGAATAATAATAGTCATTGCTGCTCATTGAATCCTTCTGAACAGATGAGTATGAACCTGAAGCTCCGACTGCATAGAAACATGTATCTGCTGATATGCCGGATTCATCAATTATTGTTGCCTTGATAGTCACACTGTCACTGACAGTAACTGTTGAGGGTATATGCGAGAGTGATGAGACAGAAGGGGCAATATTGCCGCCGGTCCCGCTCTCATTGCCGAAATAAACAGAGTCCACATACACATATCCGTCACCGTCCCACGACGCTGAGACATCATAGAACCGGAAGCCGACAAGCATGTAATACACGCCTGTGCCTGGTACTTCCTGTCCGCTTATAACCTGCCAGGCAGGGTCGTCTGCAGTATATGAACCGTAATAATTGCTCAGATAATTCTTATTGGCATCAAAATAATAGAAATAATACCTGCCGTTTACAGCAGGGTCATTGTCAAAGAAACGGAATGAGAAATCATATGTATCACCGGGCACAACTGCGAAAGTATCTGTTATAAGGTCAGTTGCCGACTGATTTTGGGTAAATACATTTGCCTTGATTGAATATGAGCCGCTGAAAACAGTGCCGCTCTCCCTTGTAATATAGAATGATGATGATGAATCACCAGACCATGACTCACATACATAGTCATTCGTCCAGTTCTCTGCATCCGGATTGGGTATCAGATTTGCTCCGCTTAAAGCCATTGAAATCATTATGAGTACAAACAGCAAAATCCTTTTCATTGATTGCTCCTGTTATTATTTACCATTAACACTATAATATATCACAATTCCTGTAAAATACAATAACATATAACTCACCAACAGGCCGATTACTGACTTTAAAACACAGTCCAAATCCCAAGTACAGTAGTTGAATTTGTAGAAAAATATGTTATAATATTCACAATATGACATATGCTAGAATTGATAAAAAAGGCTATTATTATCACATATTTGTGAGAGGGCAGAGGAAGCAGCCGCTGTTTTTCTCCAAGGATGACATGGGAGCATTTATCAATATGCTCAAACAAGTACTTGATGAGACAGATATTGTACTGTGTGGTTATTGTCTGATGAGGAATCATTTTCATCTGATTGTTTATAGGAGGAATGTTACACTGGGACAATTCATGCAGAAATTGCTTATCAAGTATGCAATGTATTTTAATGACAAGTATGACACAACAGGTCATGTATATCAGGGCAGATTCGGCAGTAAGCCGGTATTGAATGAAGCAAGAGATCTTCCCAGGGTATTCAATTATGTGCATTATAATCCGGTGGGAGCTGTTATAGTAGACAAGCCGTCAGATTATGAATTTTCCAGTGCGGGTTTTTATGAGGGAGAAAAGAGTTATATAGAACAGTTGAAGAAGGTGGATTTTGACCAGTCAATTACAGACAGGGATTTTGAGACATACAGGAATGCAATAGGGACCAAAGAGGAATATCTGAAGTTTCTCAAGAGAAAACCGGGCAGGGAGATGAGCAAATATAATGAGAGAAGACGAAAAGAGCTGGATAAATTATTAGAGTCATTATTGAAGGAACATGGATTAACAAGGTCTGTTTTTGAGAAGCATAAAAGGCGCAGTTCAAAGGATAAAAAGAAGATCAAGAAAATAATCAAAGTGTTGAACAGGCAAGGCTATACGCAAGCCAGGATAGCTGATTTGCTCAATGTTCACAAAACCACAATAAATAAAATGTTAAAAGATTCTGAAAGTTGATCTGAATTTTCTACGTTTTCAACTACTGTACTTGGGATTTGGATTAGTTTTATTATCTTTGGATTGCTCAATTTCTTTGAATAATTTCAGTGTAATAATTGATATAGTCTTATATACCTGTATTCATATATTGTTTTGGACATTATCTTCAGTCAGGTTATTTCAGGAGAATATATTGCATATATTTCAATTTATGTTAAAATAAAAAGTTAACAAAGGGGTGATTATTGTTGTGAAGATAGTGATTCAGGCGCGTGTTACATCAAGCAGGCTGCCCGGGAAAACAGTTGAGAGAATAGGCAGTAAAACTGTTCTGGAGTGGACTGCTGACGCATGTTCCGGGGTAATCGGGGATAAACCCGTTATTGCAATTCCAGACACTGAGCCCAATGATATTCTTGAAGAGATGTATGCATCTCAGTATGATATTTATAGGGGCAGTGAGAATGATGTGATGAAGCGGCTGATAAGAAGCGCAAAACAGTATGATGCTGATTATATACTGCGTGTATGTGCCGATAACCCCTTTATACAGAGGCAGTTCCTCAAGGAGCTGAACAGATATGCTCTTGAGGATAAATATGACTATATCTCATTCTATGACGGGAATACCAACTGCATTACAAAACCTTATGGATTCTTCGGCGAGGCATTCAGAGTCAATGCAGCTGAGAAGTTATATCCCAATACAGATGATTTTGAGCGTGAGCATGTCACGCCTGTATTCTACAATAATCCCGAGGCAAGGAATGTGTCAATAAAGCGCATTACAGTGCCTGAATCAATATCAACAAGGCAATATCTGCGCTTTACACTTGATAATGACTTTGACCTGGAGCTTTACAGACTGATATACAGTAATCATCCCCGGGATTACTATACATACAATGAATTGATAGAGATAATTGAATCGGATAAGACATTGAAGGAAATGATGATGAAGAATAAGAAAGAGGGGAATAAATGAATGAAATAATAATATCCGGCAAGCCTGTAGGGGAAAAGCATCCTGCATTTATTATTGCTGAAATAGGTCAGAATCACAATGGTGAGGTTTCCATAGCCAAAGAACTCATTGATGTTGCATCTGAGGCAGGTGTGGATGCTGTGAAATTCGTCAAGAGGCATATACCATCCGAACTTACTGCTGAGCAGTACAATAAACCGTATGACAATCCCAATTCATTCGGTGAAACATACGGAAAACACAGGGAATTCCTTGAACTTGACAGGGAGCAGCACAGGGAAATAAAGAATTATGCAGAGGAAAAAGGGCTTATCTATTTTTCAAGTGCATGTGACCGCGTCAGTGTGGAGGATATGGAGCATATAGGAGCACCTGCATATAAGATAGCCTCAAGGGACCTGACCAATGTACCGCTCATTGAATACATTGCCCGTATAGGGAAACCGATTATCATGTCAACAGGCATGGCAACAGTTGAGGATATTGATGATGCAGTGAATACTGTGCGTAAATATCATGAAAAGTTCATACTCATGCACTGTACATCCGAATATCCAACACCTTATGAGCATGTCAATCTCAGACGCATTGATACATTGAAGGAGAGATACAAGTGTATAGTGGGCTCATCGGATCACACAATTGGTATTATGATTCCGGTGGCTGCTGTTGCATTTGGCGCAAAGGTCATTGAAAAGCACATAACTCTTCACAGATACATGAAGGGCACTGACCACCCCGGTTCACTGGAACCCGGGGGTCTGAAGCGAGTTGTCCGTGATATCAGACACCTGGAACAGGCAATTGGAGACGGAGATATACAGTACGAGGATTATATGGATAAAGCGAGGAAGAAGCTTGCCCGTTCATTGGTGTCTGCTGCTGATATCAGAAAAGGACAGGTGTTGACAGAAGACATGATAATACTGAAGAGCCCGGGTACAGGACTCCTCTGGAGAGATAAAGACCGTATTATAGGCAAAAGGGCTGTAAAGGATATTGAAAAGGACAATACACTGAAAGAGGATGACTTTGAATAATTTCAATGGAATTATACTGGATGCAGGTGATGTCATATATGATGCCACACTATGGCGCAGATGGTTCTTTGAGAAACTCAATGCAGCTACAGATATCAATCTCAATTATGATGAATTCTACTTTATGTGGGATAATTATTACTTGAGAGACATTCATCTGGGGAACATAGAATACAATGATCAGTTCAGGCAATTTCTTCTTGATATGCAGATACCGGCTGAGCGTCTTGATGATATTATTGAACTCTCAATGGAAGGCAAGAAAGATCTGGAAGGTAAGTCAAAGCCGTATCAATGGGTATATGACTATTTCCCTCTAATCAAGAAAAAAGGCAAAGTCCTTACTGTTCTGACAGACAGTGAGCAGAATGAGAATGAAATACGGAGGAGATACAGAGAGTGGGGAATTTCAGATTATATAGACCATATCATTACATCACGCGACAGTTCTACTGTAAAACCTTATCCCTGGGCATATCAAAAGGCATTGGACGAAATGGATATGAAAGCTGAGCAGTGCATATTCATAGGGCATGATTTTGATGAATTAACAGGAGCGAGGAATATAGGCCTGAGAACCATTGATTTCTTTGACAGGGAACAGTTTGCAGAATTCTTAAAGGTGTTTGATGATTAGAAAATTCTTTCTGAAATTACTCGGTGAAGAACGATACGATCATCTTGCTCATACAAAGAATTATCTGTCAGCTGAGGCTGTGACCAAGGGAGTGGGATTTTTACTTATACCTGTTAAAACAAGGATACTGATACCATTTGACTATGGTGTTCTTGCTGTATTCAGTTCCACTGTGCAGATAATAACACTGTTCTTTAATCTCGGTACATACGGTTCAGTCAACAGATACTATCATGAGAAGACAGATGATTTCAACAATTATCTCAAAACAATAACAGCATTCATATCCGGTATCAATATCCTGTTTGTTATTGCTGTGATTCTACTCAGTACTGTTCTGGGCAATGCAATCAATCTCAGCAGAAATATCATAATAATAGCGGCTATTGTGTCATTTGCCAATGTTCCTGTTTCACTCTATCTGGCATATCTCAATGGTGCAAGAAAGAGTAAGACCTTTTCTGCAATATCCATAACCAAATTCTTTCTCTATTCGGCATTATCCATTACATGGATGCTTATGCTAGATGAGAACAGGTATCTCGGCGGTATTTACGGTCTGCTGATTGTCAATTCGTCATTTTCACTCTTTGTATATTACAGGATATTTATCAGCATGCAGGGGACAATCACCAAATTCAGAAAGCATGTTGCCTATGCACTGAAATTCGGCATACCGCTCATGCCCCATGCATTCTCCGGAGTTATGCTTGCGTATTTTGACAGGATAATAATCAATCAGATAGTGGGTTCCGCCGAGACAGGCCTCTATTCTTTTGCCTATAATATCGGTATGCTGATGCTGGTAGTAATAACAGCATTTAATAGGTCATGGAATCCCTTCTTCTATGCAAATATGAATAAAGAGAAATACAGTACTATTAACAGTCATGCGCAGTCCAATTTCAGCATTATCATAATGATTGCCGGCCTGCTGATTCTCTTTTCCGGTGAGATTGTCAAGATCATGGCAGCCAGCCGGTATCATGCTTCAATGGGTATTATTCCTGTTATCATGCTCAGTTATGTATTTGTGTATCTGTACTATCTCTTTGTTAATTTCTCTTTCTTTCAGCGCAAGACCCATGTTATATCAATCAATACCCTCATAGCAGGCAGTGTCAATATTGCCCTGAACTATCTTCTCATACCCCGTTTCGGTTATTTTGTTGCAGCATATACAACACTGGCTTCATACATGCTGCTGTTGCTTCTTCATTACATATATGTGACACTGTTTCTCAAATACCGTGTCATTAAACTGGGTCCTCTTCTTCTCAAGACACTCTATCTGATAATCCTCACAGCAATGTTCATGTTTCTCAAAGAGAAATTATCACAGTATTTTCTGCTGCTTATAATAAAATTTGTCATTCTCGGACTGCTTTTTTCTGCAATATACTATAAGAGGGTTTTACATTGGATAAGGTGATTATTACTGACAGGATATCCCGCCTCCCGGATATATCGGGTTTCGACAGAGCGTATTATATCAAGAATGATCCCTCTTCAATAATACCTCCGGGTTTTGAGAAACCGGATGCTGATTACAGGATTATTGAGGAGAATGCCTACAGGAATGCTGTCAGTGATATAAACGAGTTTTATAGCCGCAATAGAGAACTTTTCCCGCGCAAATGTATGAAAAACACCTTAATCAAACATATGCTTCATATATACGGTTACTACTACAGACAGTCAAGAATACTCTTTGCTGCCCGGCACAGTGAAGGTGACATATCCATTGTATCCAATAATATTGAACAGTCTGAATTTCCGGGCATGAAAATAATCAATGACTACAGTTTATTCACATTGAAGAATCAATTAGTAATGAAACTCCTCCGGCATATTGTCTCACCGCTTTTTCACAGAACAAGCAACAGTATAAAGAACAGCATTCTGTTGAAGATCAATTCCACTGCTCAATTTGAGTTATTCAAATATTTCTTCAGCAGTATAAATTGCAAAGACATCACTGTCCTGATATCAGCTCCGCGGATATTGCCCAGGGTCAAGTCGTTTATTGAATATCTCAATGATTCGGGAATTGACAGTACAGTTGCCTTTAATAATTCATTTTTCAGCACATTTTCTGCACTTAAAAATCTTATACCATCAGTATTGACAATAGGCACATACAAGGAGTACTTAATCCTCCATTACCTCATAGAGGACTATTATATGTATACTGCATACAGTGAATTATTCATCAAGAATCCGCATCTGAAAATGACTGTTATGAGTGATGAATTCAATGCTTCATCAGACATTATAGCAGATATCTGCAGGACAAAGAATGTACCCTGTTTCAATTTCCAGCATGGCGGAATATACCTTGCAGACCATAATTACGGGCATTTCATTGTATTCTCCTCATGGATAAAGGATTATTATTCCAATATAACCCGGACAGACCCGGACAATATCTATGTTCTGGGTCATCCTGCACGCAGCAATGCCCGATTTGCAGAAACAGGCAATGACACAATGAAAGTACTGGCAATGGGTCAGTATATTTTCGGTTATATGACTGCTGAAAGAAAGAGAGAGATGATTGATATACTGAGAAGCATTGCCTGTCAATATGATGTAGAAACATATTTCAAGGACCATCCGGGCTCTGACGATAATATAGCCAGCAGTGTATTAACAGCCGACACAGTAATCCTTGATAGCCAGCAGATAGTTGACATGAGCAAGTATGACATTGTGATATCATTCTATTCAACAACTATGATTGAATCCGTACTTGCAGGTACACCTGCTATTGCAATCAATACAGACAGTGTAAGGGGCATACCCCTTCTTGAGCATTCAGGCATCAGACAGGTGGAAGATTACGTGCAATTAAAAGATGAAATAGAGATGGCTCTGGAGAACAGGTCATATCTTAAAACCCTCTGGCAGGAGGAATTTGCTCAAATACATAGTTACTGGAATATTGTTGAAAAAGACAGACAGATTATTGAAGAAAAGATAAAGAAGATAATGCAATGAGACAAATAGCTTTAATAACTGACCAGTTCCCCCCGGAGTTTGGAGCAGGCAAGAACCGGATTATCGGTCTGTCCTCAAATCTTGCAGCAATGGGTTATAATATACATATACTGACTATTCCGCCATTGAGGTATGATAGTGACTCAGGGGAAAAGGAAGTAATCAATAATGACAGGATACATATATACCGCAAGGGCAATTTGAATGCATCAAGGCAGGAAGCAATATACAGGCCTCTGCGCATTATCAAAAGGTATTTATCAAGATACATACTGCCTGACAAGAATACAGACTGGTTTCTCTCAGCTTATAAACCTTATGAGCAGTATATAAGACATCACGGCATCAGAACTGTTATTACATCCTCACCGTCTTTTTCTGCAGTACTGCTGGGTCTTAAACTCAGAAGGAGATTGGGGGCAATTAAATGGATAATGGACTTGAGGGATCCGTGGTACGATAATGAGATTATCGGATTCAGCAGGTTCAACAGCGCAATGATAAGAAATCTGGAGCAGACCGCATTTGCATTTGCAGATGATATCACTGTTGTCACCGGAAATATGAAAAAGCTCTATGGTACAAAATACCCCGGTATGAGGATTCATCTCATACGCAATGGTATGAGTACATTGAACAGCAATACAAAGATAAAGGATAATGATAATGAGACAGTAAATATCACATATACGGGAATACTCTATCCGCAGAGACAGAAACTCCTCCTGAAATTTATCAGAGCCATAGCAGATTTCAATGAAGACAGTAAGAGAGATATTGATTTTCATTTTGCAGGTGAGATGAATAAAAACACAGACAGGCAGATAAGAGAAATACTGCAAAATCATTACATAAACCACGGTATGCTGTCAAGACAGGGGGCAGTAGCATTATCCGGGATGTCAGATTATCTCCTTCTGCTCTGCGGCAACAGATACACAATACCCTCAAAATTATATGATTATATGAGTATGGGAAAACCCGTTATTGCATTAATGAGTATTGATAATTCAGAAATTCACAATATAATAAAAAAATATAATTCAGGCATTTGCCTGCAGAATGATGCAGATTTCAATCTGCAGGGAATAATGAAATCCCTGCAGGGCAGTGAACCGGATTTAAATTACCTGAAACAGTTCAGGTACTCAAAGATAACGGAAAAATTGACGGAAGTACTGGATGGATAATGTTTAATATACTGGGTAGAGCAAAAATATCACTCATGTCCGACATCATACACTATATACTGGTTGTAGCCGGACTGGTGTTATATTTATTCACACAGAGTTTAATTTCATTGATCTTAGTGCTGATGATCATTGTTTTCCGGTATGACACAATTTACTCATTTCTCCTGATATTCCCGGTGATTGAAGGTCTTGTTGTTGTAGGCGGTGGCATGACAATATCCCGGTTTATAATACTGATATATCTTTCCAAATCAGCTCTGAATGTTCTTACACACAAGAACCGCATCAGGATTGACAATAATGGTGTTTCTCTCATACTCCTGCTGCTTGTTATTGTAATGGGGCTCTTCAATATCGTACTGCGGCCGTATGAATTATTCATAGGCAATATCAAATTCGGTGAAACTGTTTTCTTTACAATTCTCACTGTAGCCAAGATTCTAACAGCATTCATGCTGTATACTGAATTCCGTTCAAAGAATGACCATGAGATGAAGCATCTCATCAAAAAGGTGGCTGTGTCAATAACACTGTCACTGCTCATTATAGCGGGTTATACTGTGCTCAATCCCAAAACACTTTACTCCGGTGTCGGAATGCTGAGACAGACAATTGAGGAGACAGACCCCAATGAACTGGCATCATTTCTCGTTGCATTCCTGCCGTATCCTATTTACCTGTTGTTCAATGAAAGGGCGTTTCTCAAATTCATATCCATACCGGCAATATTCATAACAACAGCTGTCATGGCACTGACACTGTCCCGCGGCGGCATAGTTACATTCATAATCCTCATGATTGTCATATCAGTGATTCTTATAAGAAATACACAGAGGAAACCCGCCTATATCATTTCAATGTTCATAATGATAATACTGTTCTATACAATCAATGAGTTGACATTCTCAGCAACATTAAGCAGATTTACTGAAGGATACTCAACCCAGGGCATGCAGGGACTGACATCAAACAGATGGGAACTCTGGATCAATGGAATACAGAAAACATTTGCTCACCGGCCCTTTCTCGGATTCGGCACATCAATCAAAGCTACTCAACTGCTCAATTATCTCATAACAGGCAGAAACAATGTGATGCACAGTGTGTTGATAGGCTTTTTTGTCCAGTATGGACTTACGGGGCTCCTCGTTTATCTCTATATGCTCTACAGGGTGTTCAAGGGCTTCTTCCATCTGGTAAGGAGAGATCACTTCCTATACCTCCTTCCATTTCTCAGTCTGACATCACTGCAGATAAGCGGTTTGACCCTTGAACTGGAATACAGGGAAATAATGTGGATATTTATCGGAATCAGCCTGGGTATATTCAGCAATATTATTGACAGGGAGAAATGGAGAAGTGATGAAGATTATTCATCTGATTGAATCACTGTCCAGGGGCGGAGCCGAGATATTTGCCTGTGAATTAGCCTGCTCCCAGAAAAAGATGGGGCATGATATTGTTCTCGTATCCCTCTTCAGGTCACAGGACAGTGCATTTGAGAAGAAAAAATCAGATGAACTTTCAGCCAATGGGATTGAAACACATATACTAAATTTCAGGGGAAGCAGAATAAAGGGAACTCTGAGAATAAGGCAATTGCTCATAGATTTAAAACCGGCTGTTATCAATACGCATCTTCAGACAGTTACCGTATATGCGGCTGCAGCAAATTTGTTTTCGGGTATTCCCCTTGTTCAGACATTCCACTCCATCAATACCGGATACAGAGTGTTGCAGAAAGTGGTGTTCTCTTTCATACTGAATGGCCTTATATCAGTATCGGATGATATTGACAGTGTATTGAAGGAAAAGTTCAATATCAGACACCCTGTCTCAGCTGTTATATACAATGGTATTGATACAGAGAGGATTGCGGGCAGGCAGAAGAGAGAGAATAATACAGTCAGGTGCATTGCAGTGGGTAATCTTACTGAACCGAAGAATTACTCAATGCTCATTGATGTTTACAGAAAAATGAAAGAATCAGAGATGAATATGCCTCACTGCAGTATAGTAGGGGACGGTCCTTTGAGAAATGAAATAGAGACTGCAATAAAACAAAATGGATTGGACCGGTATATTTCATTACTCGGATACAGGGACGATGTTCCGGAACTGCTCAGCAGGTCTGATATATTTATCATGACATCTGCATGGGAAGGATTATCAATAGCATTGATTGAGGCTGTCAGTACGGGGCTGCCTGCTGTTGTAACAGATGTCGGAAGCAATCATCTGCTTGTGCATGACAAAAGAAACGGTTTTCTCATAGAACCGCAATCATCAGAAGAATTTATCCGGCACTTGAATCAGCTTGTCACTGATGCTGAATTGAGAGAGAAAATGTCACGCGAATCCCTCAGGATAAGCAGACAGTTTGATATAGACAATACGTCAGCAAATTACATTAAGTTCTATGAAAAGGTGCTTGATAGATGAAGGGATTTACTGTAGTAAAACCAATTAACAAGAATCTAATCAATAAACAAAAGCATAAGCTGCTCAATGCATTTACTCAATTTGAGTCAATAGAGAATGACAATATACTCGTACTGCGCGACACCAATGGCAAATTTAAAGATGATAAGATATTCAGTGAAACTGAAAAAGGAGTATTTGTAACAGACGGCATTATATACAACAGGAGCAGTGCAATAGATGCAAATAATGATTATTCCAGCTGTATTGAATCTGACCATTCCGGTATTATAAGAACTATCAGGGGAATGTTCTGCGGATTGATTTACAGAAATAGAGACGATAAACTTACTGTTTTCACTGACCAGACCTCCTCACATCCTGTTTATTACTATCTTGACAGTGATGTGTTTATTGCAGGCAGTAATATAAAGCATATATCAGCAGTACTTAGAATATTAAAGAAAAATGTGAATCCTTCTGTTCTGGGAGCTTACTATATGCTTACACTGGGCATTATGCTGGGCAGTGAAACCCTCATAGAAAGAATTAAGAAGCTTCCTCCCGGTTATTTCATAAATCTACAGGCAGGCAAACTCATCCTGAAACAGTATCACCATTTCAATAATACAGATTATACTAATGACAGCAGAAAGACAATCATAGAACAGCTGGACAGCAGGTTCAAGAACGCATTAAAGGATGAGTATCAGAAGGATATTGAATACGGATACAGGCATATTGCAACATTGAGCGGGGGCATTGATTCAAGGGCAAATGTTATGATAGCATCAGAGCTCGGTTACAATAATATCACAGCAGTTACCACATCATATCCCGGTTATCCTGACCACACCATATCCAAATATATCAGCTCAAAGAAAAACTACGAATATATCTTCCATCCCCTGCAGAGAGGGGATTTTCTCAAGGATATTAGAAGTCCTGTAAGGTATAATGACGGCCTTGTTTATTATCCGGGAAGCGCCCATCTTCTTCATCTTCTCAATCAGATTGATTTCACGGATTTCGGACTGCTTCACACAGGTATGATAGGTGACGGTGTGCTGGGCTCTTTTATTAAGAACAGTGAGCACACAAAACCATCAATCTCAAGATTGTCATGGTACTATACGCCTGTCATTGAAAAAGTGAGGAGTGATATTGAAGGAGTAATGTCAGATTATCCCAATGCGGAGATGTATAATCTCTATGAGAAATGCTTTAATGGTGTATTCAATGGATTCTGGACAACATCTCATTTTACGGAATATTCGTCCCCCTTTATTGACAGACAATTTCTTGAATATGCGCTCTCCATTCCCCCGAAGATGAAGAATATGACAAAGATAGAGATTGAATGGCTGGCATCCCGGCATCCTGAAATTACCTCAATACCGACAGAGAGATACAGGGCAAGACCTGATTCATCCAATTTCCGTTATCAGGTGATGTTCTTCAGGATGAAATGGATTATGCACAGGCTTTTGGGAAAATTTATGCCCATGAGTATGGTCCCCTATGATTTCTGGTACAGCCGCAATCTCTCCCTCAGAGAGAGATTTGATGATTACTTTACATCCAATATACATCTGCTTGATTTTAACAGGGAACTTAAAGATGATGCAGCGAGAATATTCAATGAGGGCTCATTCCTCAAGAAATCACAGGCAATAACCCTGCTTGCAGCATATAATTTATACGGTTTGGAGTAAGATGCATATATGTTACCTCATAGCAGCAAATGAACCCCATGCATACTGGTGGACACGGTATTTCATAGAAAGAGGTCACAGGGTTTCCGTTATTTCATACAGTAAAGATGAAATAGAGGGCGCTGACAATTATCACATAGATTCTCATTTCAGGGGTCCGCTGAAATATATTACAACAGTATCCGGGGTGAAAGCATTGATAAGAGCATTGAAACCCGATATTGTTCATGCTCATTATGTGACATCGCAGGGTTTTCTGGCTCTCATGAGCGGGTTTCATCCGCGCATGCTTTCTGTATGGGGTTCGGATATTGCAGTTGCGCCCGGCAAGAATCCTATTATGAGGATGATTGTAAGGCAGTCACTGGAGAGTGCTGATTGTATTAATTCACCTGCAGAGCACATAACAGACAAGATTCTTAATATAACAGATAGAATAAAGAGGATTGAGACCTATCAATACGGTGTGGATACTGCATATATTGATACTATTGAACCTCAGAAGAAATCTGCTAAATTCCGCATTATTTCTACGAGAAACTTCAAACCTATTTACAATATGGAAATTGTCCTGAAGTCGGTGAGCGAACTCCGCAGAACGAGGTATGATTTTGATTTTATAATTCTGGGCAAGGGTACTGATGAACAGACAATGTCCATTGAACATTATATTGACAAATACAAAATGCATGATTACACGTATTTCCCCGGATTTGTCCCAATGGATACTGTGTTCTCATATCTTAAAAGCTCGGATATATTCATTTCAATACCCGATACAGACGGCACACCTATTTCTGTCTTAGAAGGAATGTATTGCGGTGCTTTCCCTGTACTCTCTGATATTGAAGCCAATAGGGAGATTGTTAATAACAATAATGCATTGTTGACTGGACTATCTGAAAACAGTATAGTTTCAGATATTCAATATGCACTTGAGAACAGTAAATTACGCCGGCAAGCAGCTGAATTCAACAGAACACTTGTTAATAATAAATATAAATGGCTGGATAATATGAAACGGACAGAACAGATATACAGGGATTTAATGGAGCATGCTTGACAAATATCTGAATAATATTTAGTATATCCAAAAGGAGAGACCTTGAAGATACTTTATCTTCATCAGTATTTCATGACCAACAGGAGTGCAGGGGGCACAAGGTCATTTGAAATAATCAAATACCTCACAGAAAAGGGGCATAATGTTGAATTGATAACAGGACTCAGTGCTGATGACAAGCACCCCATAAAGAATCTGACAATTCATTCAACAGATACAGAGTACTCCAATAGTATGAGTTATACAAGAAGACTGTTATCCTTCATGCACTTTATTATCAAGAGCATAAAAATCGGCATAAGGATAAAAGAATTTGACATTGTATTTGCCACATCAACCCCCCTTACCATTGCAATACCTGCAATTATAATAAGCCGGTGGCGCAGGCGCCCGTTTGTATTTGAAGTGCGCGATGTATGGCCTGACATACCCATAGGTCTCGGAATACTCACAAATCCTCTTCTTGTTATTATTGCACGTTTGACAGAGCATATTGTATACGGCAAGGCATCCCATATTATTGCTCTTTCTACAGGCATGAGAGAGAATATAATAGGCAAGGGAGTGCCGGGGTCCAAGATCTCTGTTGTTACCAATATGTCCAATATTGACCTTTTCTCAGAAGCAGAGTCAATCAGACAGAGGATTGACGAGGAATTATCAACAGCAGGCAAAACAATCTGCATTTATGCAGGGACACTGGGGTATGCCAATAATGTTGATTATATACTGGAATCAGCAAAGAAAAGTGCAGAATTAGGCAGTTCTGTCCACTATATCATTGCAGGTGAAGGAAGACAGAGACCTGAACTGACGGCAAAGGCTCAGAGGGAAAATATTGAAAATGTAACATTCATCCCATCCATTGCCAAGGAGGATGTTGTATCCTATATAAAATCATCTGATATTGGTTTAAGTGTATTCTTGAACAACAGTGTACTCTTTGACAATTCAGCCAACAAGTTCTTTGACTACCTTGCAGCAGGCAAACCGGTGCTTATCAATTACGGCGGATGGCAGAATGATGTTATTGAAAATGCCCTGTGCGGTTATATATGTGACGGTGATAATCCCGCTGACATGGCAGAGAGAATTGATTATCTCTCAAGCAATCCTGATTTAATTGAAGAGATGAGCCAGAGGTCTCTTAGACTCGGTAAAGAACGGTTCTCAAGAAATAATGCAGTAAGGCACATAGAATCAATTCTCAGAAGAGCAATTGATTGATATTATTTGGAATATATGGGTATTAACCTGCAATTTCTCCGGTGAATTCACTGTCTCCAGATATCCAGTGGACGCCCCAATGATTTCTCCATTGCTGTAATCTCATTTTCCAGTTCATTGTAGAGACGCTCTTCAACTTCCGCAGGCACATTCTTCTTAAACTGCTTGAAGAATAGTTTCCTGTACATCTGCCTGCTGCTTCTTCTGAATGAATTGGGTATATACGGATACAGAATATCCCTGATGCGGGAATATGTGAGGGCACGGTACAATTTCATTGCAATCCCACTCTTCGGTTTCTTCAGGGCATTTGTTTTGGAATCAATATCAGGGGGCATGAAATCAGTATTCTCAAGACCGAGGAAACTGTATACATCCTTGTGATATTTTTCAATATCCTTGATATAATCCTCGAAAACAATGATCTTCAGATTACGGCGGTCAAAATACCGGAGATAATGCTCAATGAAATGCGAATACCTGCTCGTTTCAATATAATATGTGCCTATTGCATCTTCATCCTTTGGACCGAATAATTCTTCCTCAATATCCTTATAATGATTGTCCATGAATGTATAGAAATGCGATACTGCCCTCTTCACAGGATTCCTGACCATATATACTAGTTTGATATCACTGCCCAGTGTATTCCTTATCCTCTTTGGCACATCAGCCCTATTGGGCCATGAATAGCTTACAGAACCCTCTCCTATAATGGACTCGTTATTGTGATTCCTGAAATGGGATGCATACCAGTCAAGACCACGGTCATAGTATTTACTGAAGTATTCTATCTCTTTTACTTTGGAGAGGTAAATATCAGGATGATGTATGAGATTATCATACAGTGAAGTGGTTCCGCTTCTGGCAGATCCTATAAGAAGAAAATTCGGTAATTTATATTGCATATATTTTGTATTCCGTTAATGTTAATTATTTTAATTATACTTCAATGTACAGTACAGTCAAGCAGTCCGTTATTCCTCTTTTCACCTTTCTCGAAAAGGGGCTTTTGACTCCCAGTTTAATATGAAGGAAATTCATCGTTTATCAGAAAATACTTGACATATTATATTACAATCAGTAACATTAATATCAATTATTTGGATTGTAAATTAATTAATAATAGTAGCTACAAATCGGAGGTAGGGTGAAAGCGAGAATCAATTCAATTGAATATTTTCTTCCTGTTAATAAACTCACCAATGAACAGCTGGAAAAAGAGGGTGTTTATACTGCAGATAAGATATTTGATAAAACGGGCATAAGTGAGAGGAGAATTGCTTCAGATGAACAGACATCATCTGATCTGGCATACAATGCTGCAGAGAAGCTCTTTAAAGATAATGATATTGATAAGGATTCTGTTGATATGCTTCTCTTCTGCACGCAGTCGCCGGATTATTTTCTCCCAACTTCAGCATGCATACTGCAGGACAGGCTCGGGCTCCCGACAACAATAGGGGCTTTGGATTACAATCTCGGATGTTCGGGTTATATTTACGGACTCCATATGGCAAAAGCATATATTGAAAGCGGTTTGGCGCAGAGGGTTCTGCTTCTTACAGGCGAGACATATTCAAAGAGCATCAATCCCAAAGATAAATCAAACAGGACCATATTCGGTGACGCGGGGACTGCTACATTGATTGAGGGCATTGAAAGTAATGAAGAACTGATAAAGGGATTTGTTCTGGGCACTGACGGCAGAGGCAAGGATAATCTCATCATACCGGACGGAGGATTCAGGAACAGGTATAGTGATGAGTCAGAGAAAGAGCATGAGGATAGTGCAGGCAATATAAGATCTGATGCAGATCTTTTCATGGACGGTTCTAAAATATTCACCTTTACAATAAGGGTTGTTCCTTCAATTGTGAACAGATGTCTGGAGAAAAACAATTTGAAGGCAGATGACATTGATTATTTCCTGATGCACCAGGCGAATAAATTCATCATTGACTATCTGAGCAAAAAGATGAAACTGCCTGAGTCAAAGGTATTGCTTAATCTGAAATATGTGGGTAATACTGTATCAAACACAATACCCCTTTTACTCAAAATGAAGATGGATGAAGGTATTCTGAAAAGAGGAATGACACTCATGACCATAGGCTTTGGGGTAGGATATTCCTATGGAGCCAATATAATCAAACTATAATGGAGGAAAACAATGGATATGAATGAATTCATAAGCATATTCAAAGAGTCACTTCAAATTGAGGATAATGATATTCAGCCGGAGACTAAATTCAAAGAACTGCCTTTATGGGATTCCATGTCTGTGATGTCGGTGATAGCAATGTCAGATGAACATTTTTCAAAAGAAATTGATGTGGACAGATTGAATGAATTAGACACTATAGAAGAACTGTATAATTTTTTAACTGACTAATGAAAAAGATCATTATCACGGGTGCATCGTCCGGACTGGGCAGAGCAGCTGCCCTCTATCTTGACAGAGAGGGTTACAGTTGCACTTTGATAGGACGAAACAGAAAGAGTCTTGAGTATGTCAGCGAAAGAACAGACAATTCAACTATCATAGAATTTGATCTTGTAAAGGATGATTATTCCGTGCTGCTTGATGAATTGAAGCAAATAGGCAAATTCAGCGGTATGGTCTATTGTGCAGGTGTCCAGAAGAACAAACCATTTCAATTCTTCAAGGAAAGTGACTACAATGAGATATTTGATGTCAATGTGCGTGCCCTTATCAGAATTACAAACCTGTATCTGTCAAAGAGTGTAATAGATTATCCCAATTCCATTGTCTTCATATCTTCCATTACAGCAATACGCGGTTATCCCACTCAGAGCATATACTCCGCAAGTAAGGGTGCTGTGCTTTCATTTGCACGTTCACTGGTATCAGAGTACAAGAAAAGGGATATCCGGTTCAACTGCATATTACCGGGTCTGTTCAATACACCAATGAGCCGGTCAATTATTGAATCAATGAAGAAAGCCGGTAAGGGGAATTTGCCTGATATGGGGGAGCCGGAGGAGTTTGCTCCGCTTGTTGAATTTCTGCTCTCTAAAAGGTCACGCCATATCAATGGATCTGAGATAACTCTGGATAATGGCGAGTCAGCTGTTAAATAGTATAAAGATAATATCTGAACAAAGCCAGGAGGATGAGTGTAATGACAAAGGATTCATATTATTCAAGAGATGAATTGGAGAATATAGGATTTAAAAAAATCGGCTGTAATGTTTTGATAAGCAAAAAGACCAGTATATACAGTCCCGAGCGCATATCCATAGGCAATAATGTCCGCGTTGACGATTTCTGTTTTCTGTCAGGCAATATTGAACTGGGCAATTATATCCATATATCTGCAGGTGTGTATATTATCGGGGGCGAAGCAGGAGTGATAATAAAGAATTATGCATCTGTTTCATCCCAATGCACCATATATGCTGCAACAGATGATTATTCAGGGCAGTATATGAGCAATCCGACATTGCCCCCGGAGTACAGGAATGTAATCAATGAACAGGTAATACTGGGCGAGCATGTTATTATAGGCACACATTCTGTCATTCTGCCGGGTATTGAGATAGGCAGGGGTGCTGCTGTGGGTGCAATGTCAATTCTGCGTTCGGATGTTAAACCCTTTATTATAATTGCCGGGAATCCTGCAAGGAAAATAGGGGAGAGAAGCAGGGATTTATTGAAACTTCAATCCAGACTGGAGCAAGAAGCCGGTCCCGGGCAATGAAAGTATAGAATACGATTAATTAATTCACCGGTAATTTCTAATTATCCTCATAAAGCTCAGAAGATCTGCCTGTTCCCATATAATCAAATCCCAGTTCCAAAGCATTTTCACTGTCAATAATATTTCTCGTGTCATAGATCAATTTGCCCTTCATTAGTGCTTTAACCCTTTCAAGATCAATATTGCGGTATTCATTCCATTCTGTCATAATAAGTACAGCATCCGCATCTCTCACTGCATCAAATTCGTCCTCAAAATACTCAATCCTGTCTTTGAATATACTGCCAAAATTATCCATTGCCTTGGGATCATTGACCCGCAACCTCACTTTTCTTGCAAGTAATTCTTCAGCTACTGTGATTGAAGGGGACTCCCTTACATCATCTGTCTCTGATTTGAATGCCAGTCCGAGCATGGCAATAGTAAGTCCTTCCAGCTCAGCAAAGTACTTCTCCAGTTTGCGGACAACTCTCCTTTTCTGATATTCATTGGACTTGATGACTTCATTGACAATAGACATATCTGTATCAGCCGCACTGCCTATATGAACCAGTGCCTTGGTGTCTTTGGGAAAACAGCTTCCACCATAGCCTGGTCCTGGATGAAGGAATTTGGGGGAAATCCTGCCGTCCATTCCAAGTGCCTTTGCAATTGTCTTTATCTCCGCCCCGACATTTTCCGATAGATTTGCTATCTGATTGATAAATCCTATTTTTGTTGCCAGATATGCATTGGAGGCATATTTGATGAGTTCTGCTGTCTGAGCATTGCACCATACAAACGGTGTCTGATTGAGATAGAGTGTCCTGTAAACATCCTCCAGTACAGCTTTTGCCCTATTGTTATTGAAACCGATGACAACACGGTCAGGATGAAAGAAGTCGTAAACCGCCTTGCCCTCACGGAGGAATTCAGGATTGGATACAATATCAAAGAGTTTTTTGTCTGTTTGTTTACTGATGAGTTCCGTTATCTTCTGATTTGTCCCCACAGGGACAGTGGATTTTATCACTATTACAGTATAATGCTCAATTGCCCTGCCGATTGTCTCAGTTGCAGATATAAGCTGTGAGAGGTCAGCCTCGCCATTTTCCGAAGCAGGAGTTCCAACACCTATGAACACAACATCAGCGTCCTTGACAGACGATTCAATGTCTGTTGAAAATGCCAGTCTGCCTGATTTCATATTCCTGTTGAGGTATTCTTCAATACCCGGTTCATAAATGGGGGATTTGCCGCTCTTCAGAATGTCTATCTTCCCATTGTCAATATCTGTGGCTGTGACATAATTGCCGAAATCAGCAAGGCCCACTGCTGTTACATGTAACAGCAGTGGGAATAATTTATAACCAATGTTTCGAAGGAAATCCTTTCGCCATGTAATGTCTTCTTTGTTTTCGATTCCCACGGGCGTATGTCCATCGATGACTCCAAGGATTC
>JAWOBN010000101.1:0-7998 GCA_046484245.1 bacterium
TATGAACCTGGATAGACTCCGCTGTCCATCGGGATTAACTGTTCCTATCATTGCAGATGCATTATCCACCTTGATAAAATCAGGCTTCTCAAAGGTCTTAAAAAAGTTATCGCAAGCTGCTGTCAGTTCTTTGTTTGTTTGAGCCGCAATCCTTTTATATTCCCGTATCTTCGGGGGTTGCTTAAATGAGAACCCAACAAAATGAATGGGCTCTGTCCTGTTGAAAATATGCCGTTGAATGAAGTCTGCCTCCAGTACACGCCCTCCCAGAAGATGTTGTATGGTATATTCGGGATAGTGTAGATACCTTGCCGCTCCCTTGTTTCTCTTTCTGTTCTTGGATGTCAGGCCAAGGTCGGACATAATCATACCCAGAGTCCTCAATGGAGGAATCTCAATGTCCGGATATCTTTTGCGCCATTCATTGGATATTGCTGTTGCACCTGTAAAATATGTCTTTGGATCATTGACTAAGGATGTATGTATCTCTTTTACTATCTCTATTGTCCTGTCATCCCATTTTCTTCGTTTACCCAAAGGCCAACCTCTCTTGTCTTCTGTGAAGTCTTGATTCGGTGTTCTTGTCCATTTGATTACAAAGTTTTTGCTGACATGTTTCTTGTGAGCAATCTCTGTTTTGGACAGCCCGGTTTCAAAATGAAGCCGATTGACTTCTTCACGTAATTTGAAAGCTCTTTTTTTTCCATAAATCAACCCGGTTTTATTTGATGAAATTATAGTTTTATTGCCCATGATTGTCAACTTCTAAACGGTTGACTTTCATTTTGCATATAACCCCTATTTTCTAATTAAAGTTATTGTATAACTTACAATTACTTAATTTTGTAAATACTTGCAATTGTAAAGGACCGTCCCCGGGATTTGGACAAAATGTTATGTAACAGCATAAATAACAAGGGATAGAGTCGGTTTGCAGACATTTTCTGAGTTGCTCTCTAATATTATCAATCTCCTTGCCTTGAAAATTCTTATTCCATTTATTCTATATCTCTTTTTTTAACTCTTTTGGAGAAGAACCAAAGCAGGCTGAACTCGCAACGACAAGAATGTAGTTAAAAGTAAAAGGCAAAAGCATGACCGGAGTCTGCCATCGGCCATCGGCTGCCGGCCTATCGTAATGCGTGATGCGTTATGCGTGGTGCGGAAAAACTGTGAATAGCAGCCATTAACGAGGGAATGTAGGGGTTCAACAATTTGAACCCGATAAATAAATCCATGTAACATGTAAACCTGAAAACCTGAAACTCATATTCCTATCCGTTCTGTATTTTCTCGAATCACACGTGTCACACGAAACACACGAGTCACACGTGGCTTACCTCTCCTTGCCAATATAAATAATCCCTGGAACCTGCTAACCTGCAACATGGAACTGCCTTTACCAGTCACCAGCATACCAGCGACAAGCAACTATTATTGACTCTTGACCATTGACCATCAACCATTGACCCGGCATCAGCAGATGGCGGATTATCTGTTGACATTCATCCTATCTGTAATATAATCAATAACTCTATGATTACTATTGATTTAAGAACAATACCAAAGGGGCATTCGCATCAGGAGTTTGAATGGACTTTGCTTGCAGGTGACAGTCCGCGTGAGAACAAAGAGACGCTCGTTATAGGCCGCTTTGACATCAATAATAAGTTTGACAGTGATTATGATTTCAAGGGTATTATTGAGTTTGATGTAAAGCTGAAATGCGACAGATGCACTGAAATCTTTGAGAAACACTTTACAGAGGAAGTAAGGTTTATTATCAAGAAAAATTCAATGATAGAAGACCTTGACATTATTAATACAGACAGTAATATTGTAAAATTAAAATCGTATATCAAGGATATTGTACACACGGCAATTCCGATGCAGAATATCTGTAGTGAGGACTGCAGGGGAATCTGTACAGGCTGTGGAGTAAATTTGAATAAAGAAACATGCAAATGCAATAAACAGGAGGATTAATGGCACTTCCGAAAAAACGCTCATCCAGTACTCGCGGCAAGAAGAGAAGGACTCACTGGAAACTCCATAAGGTCAATCTCATCTCTTGCCCCCAGTGCGGACATATGATGAAAAGACACAGGGTATGCCCCGAATGCGGACACTACAGAGGTCGTGAAGTAATAAGAATTCAAAAAGAGGTATAGTGAATATTATCATTGATGCTATGGGTCCTGAACAGGGGCCTGAAGTTATTATTGAAGGCATCAAACTGATAGATAAGAATATTGCCGATGATGTCCACTTCATACTTGTAGGGGACTCATCCCTCATAGATGAATATACGCCGGACCTTGACAGTATTGATGTCAGTTATGAGGTTATTCATACCCGTAACAATGTCACCATGGATGACTCACCGTCAAATGCCCTGAGGAATAAGGATGACTCTTCCATTGCAAAGGGCCTGGAGACAGCATCTGCCCGGGACAGTTCAGCATTCATAAGTATGGGCAATACGGGCGCTGTTATGGCATTCTCACTGAAGAAGCTCGGCAGGATCAAGGGCATCAAAAGGCCTGCAATAGGCACTGTTTTCCCCATAGGAAATCATCCGTTGATGCTTGATGTCGGTGCAACTTCCGACAGCAGCCCTGAGATGATATATCAGTTTGCACTCATGGGGGCTGAATATGCACATGCGTCAATGGATAAGAAGAATCCTCTTGTAGGACTGCTTTCAATAGGTGAGGAGGAAACAAAGGGTTCCAAGAAAATTCAATCCGCCTATGAGAAGATAAGCAATGATGAAACCCTCAATTTCTACGGCAATATTGAAGGTGATGATATATTCAAGGATAAGGTGGATGTGATTGTCACTGACGGTTTCACGGGTAATATCATACTCAAATTTGCCGAAGGCATGGCTTACTATATCAAGGATGGGATTAAATCCATATACGATGAATCATTCAGAGCAAAGATGGGACTCGGACTTGCGAAAACTGCGATGACCGGTTTTTTCAGGCAGCTGAGCTATGATGAATACGGCGGTGCGCCGCTTCTGGGTGTTGACGGCATTACAATAATAGGGCACGGGAAATCCAATGCTAAAGCTGTATCATCAGCTATCAGAAATGCAATGCATCTTATTGAGAATGATTTCACCGGTCACTTAAAGCACAGAATAGAAACAAGGAGTTGATTGTGAGCAATTTAAAAATTTTGGGTACAGGTTCATACCTGCCGGAAAAGATACTCACAAATTTTGACATGGAGAAGATAGTAGATACCTCGGATGAGTGGATTACAAAGAGGACAGGCATCAAGGAAAGGCATATTGTTGCAGATGATGAAGCAACAAGTGATCTCGGGCTCAGGGCCGCCAAAGCGGCAATATCGGATGCCGGGATTGCCAAGGAAGATATTGATATGATTATTTTCGGCACAGTCACACCGGACAGACCCTTTCCCTCAACAGCAATTTATATACAGAAAGCACTGGGTCTGGCGCCCATACCGGCTTTTGATGTGTCTGCAGCATGCCCCGGCTATATATACGGTATGTATATTGCAGACAAGATTCTCAAATCCCGGGCAGTCAAACACATACTATTGCTCGGCGGGGACTGCCTGACAAGAATAACGGACTGGGATGACAGGGGAAGCTGCGTCCTGTTCGGCGATGGTGTCGGTGCTTCAGTCACCTCACTCAGTGAAAGCGAAAATGAGGGCCTGCTCTCCATTACAATAGGAGGGGACGGCTCAATGGAGGACCTGCTTTATCAGCCGGCAGGCGGTTCACGCATGCCTGCTTCGCATGAAACAGTTGATAAGAATTTACATACAATACAGATGAAGGGCAATGAGGTGTATAAAAATGCAGTCAATGCACTGACGGAAACCTCGCAGAAGGCAATTGAGATGGCGGGTGTATCAGTTGATGATATCACGCATTTCATACCCCATCAGGCAAATATACGCATAATGGAGACAACTGCAAAATATCTCGGTATTGACAGGGAAAAGGTCTATGTCAATATTGACAAGACAGCCAACACATCGGCAGGCACCATTCCCATTGCAATGGATGAAATGAACAGAAAGGGAATGCTCAAGAAGGGCGACCTGATTCTTATCAGTTCATTCGGCGGCGGTTTTGTCTGGGGTTCGGGAGTAATAAGATGGTAGATAAGAAGAAAACAGTATTCATGTTTCCGGGCCAGGGTTCCCAGTATGTGGGAATGGCTCAGGATGCCTATGAGAAGAATGAGAATGCAAGGAATATCATAGAAAGAGCAGGGGATATCATTGGCGAGGACATCAAGTCAATTATGTTCAATGGACCCAAGGAAATACTCACTGAGTCAAAGAATGCCCAGGCGGCAATTCTTATACATTCATTCATCAATTACAAGGCACTTTCAGGCACTCTAACACCCGATTTCACATGTGGTCACTCACTCGGTGAATACTCAGCACTTGTGGCTTCAGGTGTTCTCTCATTTGACAATGCGCTCAAACTGGTGAGGAAACGCGGAATGCTCATGTCTGAAGCAGGAGAAAAAGCACCCGGGACAATGACTGCTGTTATTGGCATGGATGCTGAAGACATTGAGGATATTGTCAGTAAAAATGACAATGTTGTTGTTGCCAATTACAATGGCACTGCCCAGACAGTCATATCCGGCACTGTTAAGGGTATTGATGAAATAACAGAGGAATTGGACAAAGCCGGCGCAAGACGCATTGTGAAGCTTAATGTTTCCGGTGCATTCCACTCCCCTCTGATGAAATATGCTTATGATGAATTCTCCGGCTATATAGATGATTTTGATTTCAATGAACCGGAGACACCTGTTATTCTTAATGTGACAGGCACAGTGGAGAACAGCGCGCCCGCTATAAAGGATAACTTGAAGAAGCAGATTATAAGTCCCGTTAAATGGACGGATACACTCAAGACACTGATTGATAATGATGTGAAACTTTACTGTGAGGCAGGTCCCGGCAGGGTGCTGTCTTCAATGGCAAAGCGGGCAGTGAAGAATGGCGAGATAGTCAGTTTTGACAAGTATGAAGACATAGAAAAGTGGAGGAATGATGATAAAGAAGGGTAAGACAGTTATAATCACGGGCGGCAACAGAGGTATCGGCGCCTCCATAGCAGAGGCATTCGCTGTTCATCAGTGCCATATAGTGATATGGGATGTGTCAGGTGATAATTTTGAGAATTTGAAGGAGATAATTGAAAGCAGCGGTTCAACAGCAGAATTTATGAAAGTTGATGTTTCCGATTTCAATGATGTCAATGCCAATATGCAGAAGGTCATTGAAAAGCATGCTGTAGTGGATGTGCTGGTCAATAATGCCGGTATTACCAGGGACAAGCTCCTCATGGTAATGGAAGAGGATGAATGGGACAGTGTTATTAACATCAATCTCAAGGGTACATTCAACTGCTGCAAGGCGGTTATAAGAAGCATGATAAAGAAGAGAAGCGGCAGTATTATCAATATTGCCTCGGTTATAGGAAAAATGGGCAATAAGGGACAGGCAAACTATGCTGCCAGCAAAGCAGGCATAATGGGCCTTACGAAATCCCTTGCCAAGGAAGTGGGCCAGAGGAATGTGCGCGTCAATGCAATAGCCCCGGGCTTCATAGAAACAGCAATGACACAAAAACTTTCGGAAGATGTGATAGAAGCATATTCCGATTTGATACCAATGAAGAGAATGGGCAAACCGGCTGATGTTGCCAATCTATGCCTGTTCCTTGCATCGGATTATTCGTCCTATATAACAGGGCAAGTAATAAATTGTGACGGCGGAATGTTAATGTAAACCAATCCAAGGAGGTGTTTCAATGTCAGATGTATTTGAATTTGTAAAGGATCTACTTGTAGAAAACATGCAGGTGGACGAGTCCAAGATCTCAAGAGAAGCAAATATCATAGAGGATCTCGGTGCTGATTCCCTTGATATCATGGACATTGTCAATGACATTGAAAAGGAATATGACATCACGATTCCTCAGGAAGAGTACGAAAACCTGAGAACTGTCGGCGATGTTATTGATTTTGTTGAAAAGCAAAAGTAAGTAAATAATTAAGTGGGCTTCAATGCCCACTTAATTTATTTTTAACTGGGAGTTACAAATGAAAAGAGTAGTTGTAACAGGCATAGGCGCTGTAACACCGCTTGGACACAATACAGATGATCTCTTCACCAATCTTATCAATGGTGAATCAGGTATAGATTATATTACGAAATTTGATGCTTCTCCACTGAAAGTGAAGATAGCCGGGGAGATTAAGGATTTCAATCCCCAGGACATACTTTCACGCAGAGAGGTGAGAAGAACGGACAGTTTCACCCAGTATGCGCTGGTTGCTGCTGATGAAGCAATGAATAAGTCCGGTCTGGAGCTGGAGAATGAAGATCCCGACAGGATAGGTGCAATTGTTGCAAGCGGTATAGGCGGGATTGAGACATGGGAGGAACAGCACAAGGTATTGCTCAATGAGAGCCCTGAGAGGATGAGCCCGTTCTTCATTCCCAAGATGATACTCAATTCAGCATCAGGATACATGTCCATCAAATACGGATTCAAGGGCCCCAATTTCGCCATTGCATCAGCATGCGCATCATCAGGTCATGCAATAGCAGATGCATACAATCAGATTGTACTGGACAATGCGGATATTATGGTGGCAGGCGGCACAGAGGCTGCCCTTACACCCCTTGCATTCTCCGGATTTATTTCACTGCAGGCATTATCCACAAAGAATGATGAACCGAAGAAGGCATCCAGGCCATTTGATGCTGAAAGAGACGGATTTATAATGGCAGAGGGCTCAGGTATACTGATTCTTGAGGAATACGAGCATGCAAAGAAACGGGGAGCAGAAATACTGGCTGAGGTTACAGGATACGGGTATAATGATGATGCCTTTCATATTACTGCACCTGTTGAGACAGGAGAAGGCGCTGCAAAGTGCATGAAGCTGGCAGTTGAGAGGAGCAAGAAGAATCTGGAAGATGTTGATTATATCAATGCCCACGGGACATCAACAAAACTCAATGATGTGATGGAAACAAGGGCAATCAAACAGGTCTTCGGCGACCATGCCGATAATCTGCTGATATCCTCAACAAAATCCATGACAGGTCATATGCTCGGCGCAACCTCCTCTGTGGAGCTTATTGCAACAATAATGTCCATGAACAAAGGCATACTGCACCCGACAATCAATTATGCCAACAGTGATCCGGAATGCGACCTCAATTATATTCCCAATGAGGCAATGAAAAAGGAGATAGATTTTGCTCTCTCCAATTCTTTCGGATTCGGCGGGCATAATGTCTGTCTGGCAATTGAAAAATTCAATGGCTGAGATCAGAGAATTAGAGATATTTGAACAGATAACAGGTATAAAACCTGACAGAACAGATCTTTACACAATGGCGCTGACACATAAGTCAACATCTGAACAGATACATTATGAACGTCTGGAATTCCTCGGAGACAGCATTCTCTCAATGCTCAGTGCAGAGTATGTGTTCAATAAATATGCTGATTCTGACGAGGGTATGCTGACAAAGGAGCGTTCAAAGATAGTCAACAGACAGAGCCTGGCATCTGTTTTTGACAAATTGGGTTTTGACAGAATAATTATAATTGACAGAAAGAGCTTTCCGGAAAGAATACCCCGTTCCATTAAAGAGGATGTTATTGAAGCTATTATTGCAGCAGTGTATCTGGACAGGGGCATGGAATCCGCCCGTCAATTCTTCAAACTCGTTGTGGAGAATGCAGGCGAGGTATCCGATTTCTTCTTTGCCAAGAACAATCTGCAGGAACTCACAATGGAGATATACAGGGAACTCCCTGAATTCAGGGTTTATGAAGAGGACGGAAAATTCACTTGCAGGATATATCTGCAGGGTGAATTCATTGCAACAGCAAGCGCCGATTCAAAGAAAAATAGTGAGAAGAAAGCAGCATTGATTGCATATAATAAACTGAAAAAG
>JAWOBN010000016.1:0-6131 GCA_046484245.1 bacterium
AGAGCCAAGATGCTTCAGTATGCCTATGAGAAACATATACCTGTTGACAATTTCAATACAGTTCTTAACAATTATATAGAACATGGCAATGATGAGATTAGAATGATAATTCAAAATATCCGGAGGAATGATGATTAAAAGAGAAGATGCACTGAATCTTGTAAAGGAAAATGTCAAGAATAAAAATCTTGTCAAACATATGCTTGCATGCGAAGCATGCATGAAGAAACTTGCAGAACATTTTGACAAGGATGCCCGGAGATGGGGCATTGCAGGTCTTCTGCATGATCTGGATTATCCTGAAACTGTAGATAATCCGGACAGGCACGGATACGAGACAGTAGAGAAACTCAAAGAGCATGATGTTGATGAAGGCATTCTCAATGCAATACTTGCCCATCCGGGGCACAAGGAGAGGGAGACATTGATTGAACAATGCCTCTATTCCGTTGACCCCCTGACAGGCCTTATTGTTGCATCAACACTGATGCATCCCGATAAGAAACTCCGTGCTGTGGAGAGGGATTTTATCATGAGGAGATTTGATGAGAAGCGTTTTGCAGCAGGAGCAGACAGGGATCAGATAAGGGCAATTGAAAGCACGGGCCTGGCACTGGATGAATTTATTGATATATGCCTCGGGGCAATGCAGGGCATATCGGAGGATTTGGGGTTATGAAATTATATATTACCAGTCAGCTGCCCATTGATATAGAGGAGGGTTTTGCTGATACGGACATAGATATAAAAATTGCCGACAAGAGGCCTGACAAGAGAGAGATTATTGAGAATTGCCGCGACAGGCAGGGTATTATATGCCTGCTTGCAGATATTATTGACAGTGAGGTGATTGACAATTGCCCTGAACTGAAGATCATAGCCAATTATGCAGTAGGTTATGACAATATTGACATAGAGTATGCAAGAAAGAAAGGCATTGTTGTGACCAATACACCGGATGTATTGACCGAGACAACAGCAGACCTTGCATTCGGGCTTCTTATTGCAGGTGCAAGACGGATTATTGAAGCTGACAAATACACAAGGGCAGGCAATTTCAATGGATGGAGGCCTGATGAAATGCTAGGGACTGATGTGCATTCAAAGACACTGGGCATATTCGGCTTCGGCAGGATAGGACAGGCAGTAGCGCGCAGGGGCCTGGGGTTTGACATGGATATTATCTATACAAGCAGGCATAAGAAGACAGTGGATTTTGAATCCGAGTATGTCAATTTTGACACACTTGTCTCCCGTTCTGATTTCATATCTGTCAATGCCCCTCTCAATGACCAGACATATCACAGATTTGACTACAATACCTTCAGCGCAATGAAGAGTGAGGCAGTGATAATCAATACTGCAAGGGGAAAAATAATCAATGAAGAGGACCTTGTCAGGGCATTGAAGGAAAAGACAATAAGATGCGCATGCCTTGATGTGTATGAGCATGAACCGGAAATACACAGTGAATTGAAAGACCTTGACAATGTCATTTTGACTCCCCATGCAGGGTCAGCTTCTCTGAAAACAAGGAGAGAGATGGCTGAAATATGCATCAATGCAGTGAAGGATGTGCTTATAAACAAAAAGGAGCCGGATGTATGCGTAAATTGCTGATAGTATCACTTATCCTCATATTTGCACTGTCTGCTGCAGCAGAACCCTTGTTTGTCAATGACTCGTATTTCAGTTATGATAAGGTTGACCATCTCTTTACAGGTCTCATTATAACAGTGTCCTCCCTTGTACTTGCAGACCATTTTTCAGACAGGGGCAATCCGGCAGTATTGGCAGGCGCACTTATGGTGCCGGTGCTGTTTTCAGTAGGCAAGGAGGTATATGACGGGGTTACAGGCACAGGCCATGTGTCATATAAGGATTTGATTTATGACTTTTTAGGTATTATAATAGGAATAATCATTGTGAGGTAAATATGTTCAAGAAGAAAGAGGAAAAGAAAGATAAGGGGTATCAGAAGATAGACCTGTCACCCCGGCAGATGTTCTACACAAATGCACTCTCCATTGAGGCATTGATAAATGTTCTGGAGAAAAAGGGATTGCTGAGCAAGGAGGAAGTCCTCACTGAAATCAGGGAAATGGGCAATGAGAGAAAAATGAAAATGGAGGAGATCAATGAAGATATCAAGAAGAGTTAAGGATATGCAGGAGTCACCAATAAGGAAACTCCTCTCATATGCAGAGGATGCCAAGAGCAGGGGCATTCATGTGTATCATCTCAATATAGGGCAGCCTGACATTGAAACACCCCCTGTAATGTATGATGCAATAAAGAATTATTCGGAAAGGGTTCTCGCTTACGGACCTTCACAGGGTCTTAAAGTGGCAAGAGAAACTGTTGCTGATTATCTGAAAAATTACGGTTATAATATAGAACCGGATGATGTATTCATCACAACAGGCGGCAGTGAAGCCATAATATTCGCATTCATGGCAATATGTAATCCCGGGGATGAGATAATCATACCGGAGCCATTCTACACCAATTACAATGGATTTGCATCAATGGCGGATGTCAGTATAAGCCCGCTTACAACAGATGTTGAAAACGGCTTTCATCTGCCTGAAAGGGATGAAATAGAAAAACTGATAAATGAGAAAACTTCCGGGATACTCATCTGCAATCCCAATAATCCCACAGGTACTGTACTAAAGAGAGAAGAGATTGAAATGCTCATTGATATTGCTGTGAAGCATGATATATATCTGCTTGCTGATGAGGTTTACAGGGAATTTGTCTTTGACAGCAGGGAACATGTGTCACTGCTTCAATATGATAATATCAAAGAGCGTGTTATTGTGCTGGATTCCATTTCCAAGAGATTCTCCGCCTGCGGAGCACGCATAGGCAATATTGTAACGAGAAACAGGCAGCTTATGAAGGGCATACTGAAACTCGGGCAGGCGCGGCTCTGTCCTCCCACAATTGAACAGATAGGCATGATTGAGGCATACAGGCATATGGACACATTCATGGATGACATGATAGATGAATATGAAAAGAGAAGGGATATTGTATTCAGTGAAATAGAGCATATTGAAGGGGCATTCACCAAGAGACCCGAAGGTGCATTCTACACTGTGGTCAAACTCCCTGTGGATAATGCTGATACATTTGCCAAGTGGATGCTGACCAATTTTGAGAAGGACGGCAAGACAGTTATGATAGCTCCCGCAGCTGGGTTTTATGCCTCAGAGGGCAAGGGCATGGATGAGATACGCATTGCCTATGTGCTGAATACCAATGACCTTAAAGACGCAGTATCAATTCTGGCTGAAGGTATAGAACAATATAATAAGGAGCAGAACAATGGATAAAGTCTTTCTGGATAATACTGTTAAAATGTATCTCTTTTTCTTTATTGCATTTGCAGGCAGTATTATTATTGCCAATATATTCAATTTCATTGCAAAGAGAAACAGGTATCTCAAGATGCTTAGAATGGGCATCATATACATTATCCTGACAGTGGGTTTTCACATAGGAATACTGTTCTTTGACTCCGGCACAGACCTTTATTCGCATCTCAAAACCGCATCCAAGATCTTCTACATACTGTCAATATCATGGCTCCTCATTGATATCCTGTCCATTATAGTAAGAAGGATAATCATTCAGAGAACAGAGGAGAAGAGCAATGTCATAACCAATCAGATCACGGGTCTGCTGCAGAAAGTTATTCTCATTACAATAGGCATAATAGCAGTGGCAATGGCTCTCAATGCAATGGGTATCAATGCTGTATCTCTTGTAACAGGTCTGGGCATAGCCGGTCTGGCAGTTGCACTTGCTGCACAGGACCTCTTCTCCAATATTATAGGCGGAATAACAATATTTGTCTCAAGGATATTTCAAGTGGAGGATTTTGTCACAGTGGGTGACAAAGACGGTTTTGTTATTTATATAGGACTGAGGACAACTCAATTGCAAATGCTCAATGGCAGACAGGTCATTATCCCCAATAATAAGATTATGCAGGGCATTGTTGTCAATTATTCCCAGGGCGACAAGACACTTATCAATTATGTCATAGGACTGACTTACGGCACAACAGTGGCAGAGATGAGAAAGGCAATTGATATTATCAAGGGTGTGCTTGAGAGTGATGACCGTATAGAGGACAAGGATATCATCAAGGTGGGATTCTACTATTTTGACAATTATTCACTCAATATATACATCAATTTCTATGTAGGCAAGCATTCTGATATGGGAGGTATAAAACAGGACTTCCACTTCAGGGTCAAGGAGGAATTTGACAAAGAGGGGCTTGAGATAGCATTCCCCACACAGACATTATTTCTTAAACAAGATAATAAGGAGTGATTATGAACAGAGAACAATTGAAAAAAACAGACAGTGAAATTTATGAAGCTCTTACAAATGAACAGGACAGGCAGAAATCCAAACTTGAACTTATAGCCAGTGAAAATTTTGTATCCGAGGCAGTTCTTCAGGCAATGGGCAGTGAAATGACCAATAAGTATGCTGAGGGATATCCGGGAAGGAGGTATTACGGCGGGTGTGAATTTGTTGATGTGGCAGAGAATCTTGCCAGGGACAGGGCAAAAGAGCTCTTCAAGGCGGACCATGCCAATGTGCAGCCGCATTCAGGATCACAGGCAAATATGGCTGCATATTTTGCATTCTTAAAGCCCGGGGATACATTCTTCGGACTCAATCTCTCCCACGGAGGGCATCTTACACACGGGCACAAGGTCAGTTTCTCCGGTATGCTGTACAATGTTGTGCATTACGGTGTTGACAAGGAAACAGAGGTCATTGACTACAAGAAATTAAGGGATATGGCTCTTGAACACAAACCGAAAATGATAATAGCAGGTGCATCAGCATATCCCAGAACACTTCATTTTGATACATTCAGGGAGATATGCGATGAAGTGGATGCAAAACTGGTTGTTGATATTGCCCATATTGCCGGACTTGTGGCAACAGGGCTTCACCCCTCCCCTGTCCCGTTTGCAGATGTGGTGACCACAACAACACATAAGACACTGAGAGGCCCCCGGGGCGGCATGATACTCACAACAGAGGAACATGCAAAACTCATAGATAAAAAACTTTTCCCCGGACTGCAGGGCGGACCCCTCATGCATGTTATTGCAGCCAAGGCAGTTGCATTCAAGGAGGCAATGAAACCTGAATTCAAAGTGTATCAGGAGCAGGTCTTGAAAAATGCCCGGGCTCTCTCCGAGGCATTGAGTGAAAGCGGATTCAGGCTTGTGGCAGGAGGTACTGACACGCATCTTATGCTTGTTGATCTGAGACCCAAGGGTGTTACAGGCAAAGCAGCAGAAAAAGCCCTTGACAGGGCAGGTATTACGGCAAATAAGAATACAATACCATTTGACCCGGAAAAACCCTTTGTTGCTTCAGGTGTCAGGCTCGGCACACCTGCATTGACAACCAGGGGTATGAAGGAGCCGGAGATGAAGACAATAGCAGGCTATATAAACAGGGTGATTGAGCATATTGATGATGAATCTGAAATTGAACAGGTAAAGAAGGATGTTTCTGAATTCACTGCCGGTTTTCCGCTGGTAAAATAAAGTAAACAGAGCAGGGCACGGCCCTGCTCTGTAACATTTTCCCTGATGCTTCGTATTATTATGTAGAACAGAAAATTTATCAGGAGGTATCTATGAAACGCTTAGCAATCACTCTATTGATCAGTATCTTTGCACTGAGCGCATTCTACCCTGTTGTTCTTAATGGAGGAACAGTCAATACAGGAAACATCTATGCACTGAATGACAGTGACAATGCCAGGGGAATCGGGCAGGAGAGGCCAGGAAACGGCAATGACGATGATGATGATGAGAATGAAAAGGGCAAGGTTGAGAGAAGACCCGGTTCAGATAATAATGATGACGATGATGATGATAATGGCAATGGAAACGGAAACGGAAACGGTAATAATGGCAATAATGGCAATGGAAACGGCAACAATGGAAACGGAAACAATGGAAACGGAAACAATAATGGCAATGATGGCAATGGCAACAATGGAAACAATGGCAACAATGGAAACAATGGCAACAATGGAAACGGCAATGATGGCAATGGCAACAATAATGGCAATAAGG
>JAWOBN010000031.1:0-7853 GCA_046484245.1 bacterium
AGTTGATTGTCCAGTTACAGGTCTGTTGTTTATCCGAATAAGCACCGGGTCTCTACTGCAGAAAACAACAAGGAGAATGACAGTCAGAACAGGCAGAAGGCTTCTATTCATAGCAGTCTAATGAAATCCTTTATTACATCATTGAAAACAACAAGATAGCATGGATGCAGATTGTTCCTGTAATTGCTTGAATGAGACGGGACCTTACCTGATGTATTGTATTTTGTAATGAGTGTCAATACTGTGTCAGTGTCAATTATACCGACATTGACAAGCTGATCTGTAACATTCTCCTCAGGTATCTTCAGGTCAGTGAACCGGTCAATATATTTGAAATTATCCAGGAATATATCTGCGAGTAGTTTTGATGAATTGTACTTCTTAATGAATGGCACAATATGAAGCCGCATAATACTGTCTGAAATCTGCTGATATATCTCCTCCTCCTCACTGAATTTGAAATTCGCCTTATACTGTTCAATGATATTCTTCTCTGTCTCAATTTTCTCGGGTTTATCCCTGAGGATATGGAATGGACCTGTATAGGACTGTATAACGAATTTTGCAATATCCTCACTCTCCAGATAAGGTCCTGCCTTGCTCATTTCATCTATGATATATTTTTCAAACATAATGCCTTCTTATATTAGTTTTGCTCCTTCCATCCGAGTATCTTGAAGTATGAGGCTGATGATTCAACTGATTCTGAAAGTGCATCCTTGGAATACATGAAGAAGAGCCGCTTGTTACCTGATGTATGTATCTCATCAATATCATTCTTGATGACCATTGCTCCCAAAATCCAGAGATCAAAGTTACCTCCCGGAGCTGTTTCTTTCAGGTCGCCCTCAACATATATAAGTCCTTTATGGAAGAAGCTCCTGTGACCTGCCTTGACCAGACAATCGCCTGTAACCCATATAACGCCGCGCGAATGGATCTCTGAATTGAAGGGAATCTCCTGACCGTCAGGGAATTTGAAAAATGATATATCATCATCACCAGCAGCATTTACTATTGTATTCTTCCATCCGCCGTATTCTGAAACCAGTGCATCTAATTCTGCTTCACTGTTGAGACCGAGGACTTCCCAGATTTCTCCGATATTGATATTCTGTCTTACAATAATATCCGGATTGCCGAAGAGATGTGATTTCATTGCCCCGTAATTACCTACACCTGCTGATGTTGTTGCAATACCTGCAACACATCCAATCTGCGAGCAGAATTCATCATATTCAATCCTGTTGATATTAAATGTGGCGGAATACGGATTGTAATACCAGTGATTCCTTGTCGGGTGATTGGCTGAATCATAGGCTGTCGGCACATGATAGAGCGGAACAGTATCAGATGCGGTTGAATCCTCTGTCCAGCATGAAACAGCATCAGGACCGCCACCGGGCTGATGGGGGGCTGATGTCCCCGGTTCATAGGGACAGACATAATACGGTGTGGATATCTCATGATTGTGCCCGCAGACATAGACATCAGTATTACCTGTCATCTGCCATGTGAGTGTTGCAGAAGACAATGCAGAATATACCTGAACATCAATCTCCTGTTTGGAAATCTCAGCAATGATCTTCTTTACTGCCTTTCCGTCCCTCGCTGTTATCTCCACAATTTCAACAGGCGGGTAATCCTCAACAAGAGCAGGGTCACCTATGAATTGTCTCTGCGATTTGGAATCAAAGAAATAAATCTTGTCGCCTGCAGTATTTCTCTTATGTTTTATTCTGAGCGTTGCATCACTGATTGTACTTTCTGTTGTATAGTCCAGTTCAGGATTGGACGAGCTGTAGCTGCCGCCGAATATCTGTGCCTGCAGGGACTGTGTGTAATGGATTGAACCAGTATCTGAAGGAGGTGAGCCGAATACAACATATGTCTGCCATGCAGTATCCAGTGGAACTGATGTATCCCCTATAAACCAGGCACTGTCCTTAGGCAGGCGCATCCTGTATTTGATCTCATCAAGTGCAGCTTCAGCTGTCTGTACTGTCTTGACATTCTGTGCCTGATAAACGGATATGGCGGTTTCATTCTTTATTGTGAACATGAGCCCCGCTGACAAGAGTGTCAAAACAAGGAGTATCATGATTGTTGTTACAAGTGCTATGCCTCTTTTATTCATTGTATTCCTCCTTAAGGTTTGGGTGGGAGCCTGAGCCGTGATTCCTCGTCACCGCCATACTGAAAGTATATACGCTGGGGCTCTGCATTGGGATTGCCGCCTGAATTTGATGAACCTGACCAGAATATCTCAAAGTACAGCCTGTCTGTTCTGTTCATGTCAAAGCCCTTGGGCACATCAACATACAGTGTCTCTGGGGCTGATGCATTCAGTATGCCTGTTGCTTTTACAGGTGCAATTGTATCTGTTGAAAAGAGGGGTATCATTGATGAATCCGCGCCTGTTGAATCAGTCCTGAATATCTTCAGGTCAAAATGCTTGACATCAGCCTGATCATCATCAGTCCATCCGACAAGCCAGAATTTCCATACACCGGGATATATGGTGTCAGCATAAGGCATTCTGGGTTTTGTGACAAATTCAATGTATTTACTGCTCTGTGTATAAAGTCTCTCCATGGAAACAGAACCATTGAATTTAAATGTATCCGATGATTGACCTGATGCATATGAATTGATAGTATTGATATATCTCGGCAGTGTGCTGTCAGGGTCAATACCCTCTGATTTAAGGAAAAGCGTCTCATCTACTGTTGCATCCACCTTTTCAGCAGTGAAATACATGTTCCTGTAGCCCTCTTCACCGACAATTGTAAAGTAGTAATCACTTTCGTCATATACAGTCCAGTTACTGTCATCCTCGCATGCTACCCTCATAAGACAGATTGTACTGCCCTCAATATTGGTGTCAGGCACCTCAACATTCCAGTCATAGGTGAATGTTGAATCAGCTTCAATTGTCGGATAGGGCGCACTGGCTATCTCTGACCAAGTATCACCGCCGTCCAGTGACAGTGAATATCTGAAACGCTCTATAGTGCCGTCAGGGTCATATGCCTTGACTCTGATCTGATGAAGCTGATCCAGTATGAATGTTTCACCGCCATTGGGTGACAGAAGTTCCAGATAAGGCGGGAGTCCTTTTGCCTCTGTAAGACCTACAGCCACAACTGTCTTGGAATCCGCCGGGATATTTACTGCAAAACTCCTTTCATCAAGAATCTCCAGATAATTGATATTGTCCTTCATTGTATCAAATACCATTTCCCCGTTCATATATGTATCAATGCCTGTTGATGCATATCCCACAGGTGCATCCACCCACACATAGAGTGTTTCCTCTGCATTGATTTTTAGATCATAAACACCGAAGTAAGGGTCAGTAGCAGGGTCACCTGTCATTGTCAATGCATCATTGTTCCATACAGAGATCCTGACTGAATCAAGCCATTCCTCAGAACCCTGCCATTGCCCGTCTGCATTCTCATCAATGAATGCAAAACCTACAACCCTGGCAGTATCTGTTGTTTGAAAACCGAAAAAATGCTGTAGATTAGGGTCAGCAGTGAGATCCATATCCGCATCCCCCAATGAAAAATCAAAATAGAGGTCGGTTGTAGGGCTGACACCTATCTGCGGTGTACATGTTGCTGAGTATGTTCCGGATATCAGAGCAAATGACCATATCCCATTTGCATCAGTGTAAGTCATCTCGCCTGTATTGAGTCTTACCTTGAAACCGGCAAGACCCGGTTCACCTGAGTCATAGGTGCTGTCTGCATTAATATCATGATATACATGGCCTGTTACTGTTTTTACATTGATTGATGCATTCCTCGTAACAGAAACATCTGTCTGAATATTGCTGGTCATGTACTCGCCCCTCAGGGCTTCTGTTGATACTCCGGTAATATTGATTGTAATACGTCTTATTCTGTCAAGGAAATCCGCACTTGATGAAGCGGAGAGATTATTTGCCTCTGTTTGTGATAATTCCCCGTCACCATCAGTATCTCCCCAGAGTACATTCGGCGTTGAAGGGTCATTGTCATCATCATACCAGTACTGGAACACCGGGGTACCCTCTGTCTGCCCGGGGAACTTGTCCGGTCCTCCGACAATTGATACAACCTGATTGACTCCATTATTGGTGTTTGTCAGTGTATCATAGCCGAAAACACGCTTGACAATAGCATAATCATCAGGATTTCCCGTGAATGCGGCCTCTGGAGCATTCCTGTCTGCAGCACTGATAACACCGTCATTATTGTAATCCAGTGTATATACAATTGTCTCTGCTCCTGTTTCATATTTCTTGCCCGGTGAATATACACTGCCTGACCCTGTTGACGGCTTGGGATTGACAGTCGGGTCATATGCCTGGGGTGACAGCGGGTCTTCGGGATTATCATGAACAGGCTTGATGTTTGCATTGAATATCAGTGTGTAGGGGGATGCATAGACAATACGTCTCTGCGGTGATGTTGTTGCTGTTTCCTCCAAATCTATATTATAACCCGCTGCCCTGATATCCTTTATCATATAGTCAATGGCTGTTCTTGCTGCCTGCTGTGCCTGTGTCATCAGATCCACCCTCTGGGCTGCTCTTTGAGAATTCATATAGATAGTCAGTACAGAAGCAATAACTATTGTGAAAACAACAAGAGTAACCATTATCTCAACAAGTGTGAATGCCTTTTTAGATTTCATAATTTACTCCATTTATCTGGTTAAATATGTGGTTATAGACCTGGTTCTTTCCTTGTAACCGCCTGTGCCAGCTGATTGTTTCCAGGATACGGATACAGCGATTTTCTTCATGTCAGTAACAGGATAATCTGCTGTAACAGTATAACTCACAGCAAATACATTGTCCGTATTGTCCATTGGCAGGGAATCGGGACCATGTGATCCTGCATCAAGGGATATGTTATTGAAATCCATCATTCTGAGATATTCAATCTTCTGCTGGGCATATTCCATCGCCTGAGTATTCTGTTTTGCAAGCATTGCAGAGCGCATACCCATTGGGAATAATACACCCAGACCCAAAAGCCCGATTGCGAGTATTGTTATTGCCACAAGCATTTCTACTAAAGTAAAACCTCTTTTATTCATAATTCACCTACCTTGATAGAACATATCCTGATATTGTTACAAAAATTGTGTCTGTTTTCCCCATTCCGGCTATCTCCAATGTAGCTGCATTGTTTATTGCACCGGAGGGATCAAAAGCAATACTGCTGAGTCCGGAGCCCCCGGATGTGGCAGTTAGTGTGATTCCATTGTACAGTGCCAGAGAATCATTGCCTGATTTGATATAGGTATTGCCGAGATCTACTGTAACAGTCTGATTCTTTGTTATTGCAGTTTGTCTGGACAATACGAGCTTGTCTCTGATATTCTTATAATTGGAATCAAATTTCTTTGCCCTGTTGTTGAAATTGGGTATGGCAAAAGCAAGTATGATGCCCAGAATTGTTATTACCACCATCAATTCTATTAATGTGAATCCTCTTTTCATTTGTCACTCCTTTTCATTATTAATATGCAAAATCCATGCCTTTTAACTGCATAGATAACCTCGTTTATATCTGAACTTACAAATCTTATTTGAATTATATGAGTGTCAATTTGCAATAAACTGAAGAAGAATTCACAATTGAGCCCTCAGGGGGGTATTACACTGGCTGCATTTGCCATTGACCAATCCGGGGGTCTGTACATTATAGATATTCCTCTCAATAAGCAGATTCCCGCAATTATGACAGTATGTTGATGTATATTCCCTGTCAGGTATATTGCCTATATAGGCATAGTGCAGTGTTTCTTTTGCAATATCATAGAGACGGGTTAATGTGTCAATAGGAGTGGGCGGCGCATTGTATTTAAATGAGGGATAGTAACGGGATATATGGAGAGGAATAAACGGGGAAATACCGGCTATGAACTCAGTAAGTTTCCTGAACTGCTCTTCATTGTCTGTCTTGCCCGGGATTATGAGAATGGTGATTTCAATATGCACATCATTCCTGTGGAATATTTCAATGGTATTCTTCACATTATCAATATTGCCGCCCAGTTCATCTGCATAGAAATCACTGTCAGTGGATTTCATGTCAATATTGGCTGCATCAATAAGGGGCGCAATGGTTTCAGCCGGATTTTTGTTAATATTGCCGTTTGAGACAATTACTGTCTTGATATCATCCTTTATCTTTGCAAAATCATACACATACTCATACCACATCAGCGGCTCTGTATATGTAAAAGCAATCATATCCGCATTATTGCCCAATATGAGATTCTTCAATTCTGAGGGGGCCAGTTCCTTATATGCAGGCACTTCCTCCTGGGATATCTCGGCATTCTGGCAGAACGGGCATTTCAGATTGCACCCTGCCTGGGCAACAGAAATTATCTCTGAACCGGGATAATAATGATAGAGGGGTTTTTTCTCAATAGGGTCACTGGCTATTGTGATTATCTTACCGTATTGACGGGAGTACAGCATCCCGTCTTTATTTATTTTATTGAGACACAGTCCCTTCTGCCCTGGACTGAGCTGGCAGTGATGATGACAGAGATTGCATTTGACTCCCATGTCACCTGTTTTCTCATAAAACATTGCTTCTCTTTCCATAAATAGATTATACAACACTGACTGATATTTTCAACACCTCCCCATTTCAAGATGTGTTGACAGTTGGGATAATACTCGCCACCTCTATTAGTTATTTCACAAAATATCCGGATTTGTAAGTGTATCTACTAAACAGCTCATAGATGTGTTTTATGATTTGAAAATGGCATCTGAAATATTTTTAACTCCTTGAATTTTTCTTGCCAAACCCCAAGTACAGTAGTTGAAAACGTTGACATTTTAGATTCATCTCCAAAAGAGTTGGTAAAAAGATATATAATAAATGGAATAAGAATTTTCAAGGCAAGTAGATTGATAATATTAGAGAGTAAATCGGAAAACATCTGCCAACACACTCTAACACCCGTTATTTATACAATTATATGACATTTTATCCAAATCCCAGGGACAGCCCTTCACATTCTTCACGTTTTACAAAATAAGAGAAATATAAATGCAGAAATAATTAAACTTAGAAAATACGTTGTTGTAAGCTCCCGAATAATACAACATAAATGTGAAAGATGTGAAGGGCTGTCCCTGGGAATTGGAGGGTGGTTTTGACAAAATGCTGGGAAAAGGACAGATGTTGAAAAAAAGATTTAGGATGGATATCGCTTAAAAATGAAAAGAATCTAAGGAAGGCACTAGCAACAAATTAAAAGTCATAAAAAGAAAGGCTAACGGTTACAGAGATATGAAATACTTTGAATTAAAGGCTAAACAGGCGTTTCCAGGCAAAATGGTCAACTAAATGGGAGATGAACCATTATTACTACACCTAAATGCTTTTATGGCATAATTATGCTTAAATATGAGGATGGAAATGTCAACGTTTTCAACTACTGTACTTGGGATTTGGATTGAGTTTGTTTAGTAATTTATTGCCTGCAGCATAATGTTGTTCTTTACAAATCATTCATTTGACTTATTATTATTGAAAAAGGAGACAATCTTCATGAGAATAAAATTACTGACAATAATTTTCATTATGATACTTATAATCCCTGCAGGAGCCAAGACACTCATACGTATTGCTCCAAGTGATTATGACGTGCTGCAGCCGTATTTCAAATCCCTTGACGCAGCTGGGCGCAGTCCTCATTATATTGACCTGCTTATTGATGATAATGATATGCACAAGGTATATGAAGCAGGCATAGGATTTTCAGTAAGGAACAGTGAACCATCTAAGGCTGACTGGCTTACTCTTCAGGAGGCATATGACCGGATG
>JAWOBN010000052.1:0-2691 GCA_046484245.1 bacterium
CTTCATAATAAATCCGAGTTCTGCTTGATGAATTCTTCCCTTTCCATAATCAGATTTTATCACAATAATTATTTTTTGTAAAGAAGTGCTATTTTCTTCCATGCCCGACTGTTCTCGTCTCTTGAAACTTGATTCTTGTATCTTGCATTTGTTCTTTGACCATTAACCATTGACTATTCACTATTGATACGGCGTCAGCCGGTCCTTCTTTTACCTTTTACCTTTAATCTTTTACCTCCTTCCCGTATCACACGAGAGTATCGTTGTACTTTGTACGTTTTCCGTTTTCCGGTATCTCATGGCCGGCTATACACATAAGCTGGCGGCTGGCGGCAGATGGCTGATAGCCGGAAGATCGAATTTATTCGCGATTTCTCGCGTCCCGTGTCTCGCATCTCGAGTCTCTTACTTCTACCCGCTCTTAATTATATTGACATTCATCCGCCATATTATATACTGATAACAAAAAGGAGGAGCAATGCTTTTAGGAGTAAATATAGATCATACAGCTACACTGAGGGAAGCCAGACAGGCTTATGAACCGGATATAATGACTGCAGCAGTATTGGCGCAACTCGGCGGAGCTGACAGTATCACATGTCATCTCAGGCAGGACAGGAGACATATCAATGAATCAGATATTATTGCCTTAAAGGCAGGCATCAATGTACCGCTCAATGTTGAGATATCTACTGACAAGGATATAATGGATTTCATTCTGGACATTGTGCCTGAGAAAGTATGCCTTGTGCCTGAAAACCCCGAAGAGGTAACAACAGAGGGCGGGCTCAATATACTGGATGAAAAGGTCTTCAAGGCAATCAGCAATGCAGTGGAGCAATTGAAGGAGAAAGAGATTGAGGTTTCCCTGTTTATTGAACCGGACAATGAGCTGATTGATGCTGCATCTGAAACAGGTGCTGACTCAGTGGAGCTCAATACATCAGCTTATTCGGAATGCACAACACTTGAGGAGATAGAAGAGGAATATGTGCGTCTTGAAGATGCTGCCAATCATGCTTCACTGGATAATGGACTTATTGTCAATGCGGGCCATGGCTTAAATTATGACAATGTTGAGCAGATAACATTCATAGATACTATTATAGAGCTCAATATCGGGCATTCCATTGTTGCCCATTCTGTTTACAGGGGCATGGAGCAGGCAGTGCGTGAAATGAGGAGAATCATTGACAGGTATTAGACAGCATATATTCCACATCCTTATTGCGCTCTTTCTTCTGGCAGGATGCAGCAGCGAGACAGTCAGCACCCCGGAAGAGAACCTCAATGTTGAGAAGGGTAAGGAGAGATACGCCTATATATTCATAACACCCACATCAATAAAGGTATTGAATGATTCTCTCAAAGAACACTCTCTTCTCAATATCAGTGACACCATATTTGAAGCACAGATAGACAACAATATATACCTCAGGGGCAGGGATATTTACAAATTTTCACTGGATAATTTCACTATTACGAAGATGGGCAATATCCCCGAGGGAATCAGTGATGTGGCATTCACAGAGACAGGATCCATATTCCTCTTTGACCATGAAATTGTGATGAAGAATGAATATTCCCAGGCAGTGCTGCTCAAATCGGACAATAAGCTGGTTTCCCTGTGGAAGAACCCCTATCACCCCTATGTTTATGCACTGGATTCACTGGGCTATCTCTATTCAATAGATTATAACAGACGCATACTCAAGAAAAAGATATTCGCCGGCAATGTGCGCAGTATTGATTTCTACAAATTGGGCACAAGAATTTATGTACTGACACCCAAGACATTCCTTCTCCTTGATTATGAAACACTCAATATCATATATGAGAAAAAGCAGTACCTGACAGATGTTGCAGAAACACCCTCTTCGGGATTCATGTATCTTATAGATAACAAGAATAAGAAAATAGATGTGGTCAGTTCCATCAATTACTCGGATGCAGGGGCAATCAGCCTCCTTGACACTGTGATTGATATTGCAAGCAACAGGGATTCCTCAGTGTGTATCATTGAAGCAGACAATGATAAATTGAAATGCTACAAGGCAAACAAGCGGACCGGTGTGATAAAAATGAATTTTGAACCTGATTCAATATTTCATTACAATGACACCATTGTATTCCTCCATGCCAATGATTCTGTTTACTATGGTTCAGAGGGAAGCAGGACATTTACTTCCCTGTTATCCTCAGACAGTATTCTGGCAATGTTCTCTTTCCGCATCAGGGATTCGCTGCCCTCTGCAATAGAAGAGAGCGAGCCTGAAGAGTACGACTTGTTCAAGGAAGAAGAGGTCATAAGGGATAATACATACTATTCTATTCAGATACGGTCCTTCAGGGATATTGACGCAGCAAAGAAAGCTGCAGATGAAGACAGGCAGAAGATTATCAATCACTCTGTTTTCATTAAAAAAGCAATAATTGAAACAGTGCCCTATTACAGGGTTTATGCAGGCAAATTCGCGAGCAAGAAGGATGCTGAAAATCTCAAGGAACTGCTCATAAAAATAGGATACAGCAGGGATATCCTCATAAGGCCCATATATGATAAAGATATAATACAATGAAGACACCGGCACTGTTCAAAAATCTCTACAATCTGGAAAAACAGCCTCCGCGCAGCAGGGATTTCAATCTGGATGAATTCCGCGGTTTCCTTGAACAATTTGATAATCCGCA
>JAWOBN010000109.1:0-15205 GCA_046484245.1 bacterium
CGGAAACGGAAACGGAAACGGAAACGGAAACGGTAATAATGGCAACAATGGAAACAATGGAAACGGCAATGAAGGCAATGATGGCAATGGAAACAATGGAAACAATGGAAACAATGGAAACAATGGAAACGGCAATGAAGGCAATGATGGCAATGGAAACAATGGCGATAATGGAAACGGCAATGATGGCAATGGCAACAATAATGGCAATAAGGACAAAGACAAGGACAGGAATAGAAACAGAGAGAGGGATGATCAGGGCAATCATTACGGCTGGGAAAAAGATAAGGACAATAATGATAATGACAATGACAATGGATACGGTAATGACAACAGGTACAGGGATAACAATAGATACAGAAGGTCGGGCGGCAGCAGCACATCTTCATCAGCATGCTGTCTTGCAGGATGTGTAAGCGGGACATTGTTCAATGCACCCGGCTGCCTTGCTGCAACAGGTGTAAGCTGTATGATGCCTTCAAGCAGCGGCAACAATACTGCCCAGGCATTCATAGGCGGAACAGTGGGCACTGTTATCAATACAGTTATTGTCAGTATTGTACTGTATAATACATGGACAGGATTCCGCAACTGGGTTGATGATAATACAACTAATTGATGAAATTTAAATTAATATCCCCCTATGAACCTGCAGGTGATCAGGCTCCGGCAATAGCAGAACTCGCAGGAGGGGTAAGAGAGAACCGCGATTATCAGGTCCTGCTGGGAATCACGGGCTCAGGCAAGACATTCACAATAGCCAATGTCATAGAGAATCTGGGCAGACAGACACTCATACTTTCACATAATAAGACACTTGCAGCACAGCTCTACGGTGAACTCAAGACACTGTTCCCCAATAATGCTGTTGAGTACTTTATTTCATACTATGACTACTATCAGCCTGAGGCATATCTTGCTGACAGGGATGTGTTTATTGAAAAGGAAGCAACTGTCAATAAAGAGATTGAAAAGATGCGCCTGAGAACAACTGCATCCCTCTTTTCCAGAGATGATGTTATTGTTGTTTCCTCAGTATCATCAATCTATACACTCGGATCACCTGATGAATTTGAGAAGAGCATATTCAATATTGAGAAGAATACGGTTATTCCCATGGACGGATTCATTGAAAAACTCCTCATGATGCAGTATGAGCGCAATGATGTTGAATTTGAGAGGGGGAAATTCCGTGTGAGGGGCGATACTGTTGATATATTCCCTGCATATCTGGAGAAGGCATACAGGATAATGTTCTTTGACAATGAGATTGAGGATATAAGGGTACTGGATTATCACAACAATTCACTGGGGGATTCCATTGATAATCTCATTCTCTATCCTGCAAGTCATTTTGTCACATCCGCCAGTAAGATTGAGAGGGCTGTACTTGATATAGAGCGAGAGCTCAGGGAGAGGGTCAGGGAATTGAAAGAGCAGGGCAAGGAGCTGGAATCAGAGAGATTACTGTCCAGAACAGGTTATGATCTGGAATTGATGAGGGAAATAGGATTCTGCCCCGGAATTGAGAATTACTCACGTCATATTGACCGGAGAGCCCCCGGGCAGAGGCCCTACACATTGCTGGATTATTTCAGGGATGATTTTCTCACTGTTATTGATGAATCCCATGTGACAATACCACAGATAAGGGGCATGTATAATGGTGACAGGTCAAGGAAGCAGACACTTGTTGATTACGGTTTCCGTCTTCCATCAGCACTGGACAACAGACCGCTCCGTCTCCATGAATTTGAGAAAGTGACTGGCTCCAAGATATGCATGTCGGCAACACCATCTGATTATGAAGTGGAGAAAGCCGGTGAAATAACAAGGATGATAATAAGACCTACAGGTCTTGTTGACCCGGAGGTGATTGTCCGGCCTGCGGAGAATCAGGTTGACAATCTGGAGAATGAGATAAGGAAGACCATTGAAAGGGATGAGAGGGTGCTTGTAACAACACTGACAAAGAAAATGGCGGAATCACTGACAGATTACCTCAAGAAGCGCAAATTCAATGTCCGTTATATGCATTCGGATATTGATGCAATAGAGAGGGTGGATATTATCAGGGGATTGAGACTGAGGGAATTTGATATACTGGTGGGGATCAATCTCCTGAGAGAGGGCCTTGATCTGCCGGAGGTTTCACTTGTTGCAATACTGGATGCAGACAGAGAGGGATTTCTTCGCTCAGAGACATCACTGATACAGACAATAGGCAGGGCGTCGCGCAATGTCAACGGCAGGGTGATACTCTACGGTGATAAAATGACAGGCAGTATGGAAAGGGCAATTGACATAACAATGAGAAGAAGGGAAAAACAGATTGCATATAATAAAGAGCATAGTATTACCCCCCGCACAATTGAGAAATCCAGGGATGATGTGCTTATTATAACAGAGGTTGCTTCAAGGAAGAAGAAAGAGAAACTCAATATTGATACAGACAGCATGACAAATATTGAGAAACTTCAGCTGATAAATACATTGACATCAAAGATGCATGAAAGGGCTGCTGAACTGGAGTTTGAGGATGCAGCCCTCATAAGGGATGAGATAAAGAGGATTAAGAGGGAGATAAAAAAGAATAATGAGGTAAAAGGTAAAAGGTAAAAGGTAAAAGAATAAAGACCGTGCGTTTCGCGCGATTCGTGCGAATTCGTGCGGTTCGTATATGTAAATAGTGGGCCATGAGAGAACGGAAAACGGAAAACGACGGAAAGAATGTATAGCCAACCAAGAGAGTTTAATTCTATCCAATTCCCGGGGACGTCTCTTTATATTGTAGAAAATATAATGTCAGAGGAGAGAGAATTAGTTGTTTGTGACTGGTATTCGAGGTCAATGGTCAAAGAAGGTAAAAGGTAAAAGAAGACCGGAGTCTGCCATCAGCCATCGGATGCCGGCCACCAGTTTTTGAGCTGACCGAGCCATGAACAGGAAAATCGTAGGGGTTCAACAATGCGAAGCCTATTTAGAGAAGGTTTGAGAACTGCCCTATAATCAATCCTTGGAACTTGCAAACCTGTAACCTGAAACTGACTTTCTTCTTTTACTGCCCGTTCTAATCATTCTACTCATCGTGTACTCGCACGTATAATACAAAAGTATCGTTTTCCATTGTACGGTCTTCCATGGCTGGCTATTCACAGAGCCGATAGCCGGTAGCCGGTAGCCGGCAGCTGAAAGCCGACTCCGGTCCTCTTTTACCTTTTACCTTGTAGCTTTTACCTTCTCTACGCAAAACGCAAAACGCTTTTTTTATTCACTTGACTATTATGGATAAATATTATAAAATCTATATAACAATACACAGGAGGTAAAATGAATTCAAGAATGAAGGTTTGGAGAGTGATTGTTTTAATAGGGGTATTGGCTGTGGTTTCTTGTACTGTTCTTCCATGGGTCAAGGATGTAAATAATATTCAGGACTGGATATCTCTGCCGGGCACAGGAACAGAGTATGAATATGAAATTGTAACAACATCCGGAGGAAATACAGCAACGGATTATTTGACATATACAGTAAAGGGTATTGAGGAGAAATCCGACAGAGTAGTCATTGAGGTAAGAGAGGAATGGAATGGCAATTATGATTATGATTATCTTATTATTGAAAAGGACGAAGGTGTTATTGCAATGAGCAATAATGAATACTATGATAAATATGATGATGATATCATTCTTTCTATTCCTGTTGAAGTAGGCAATGACTGGCTTGTTGACGACAATGAAAAACTATATGAGATAACTGCAATAGGTGAGACAAAAGAGGTTAAAGCAGGTTCTTACAGTGATTGTATTGTTGTTGAAAGATATCAAAATGATGTTTCTGAAAAGTATTATTATTCACCTTCAGCAGGTATGATTGTATATTCTTCTTACACTATCTCCACTGAATATTACAATTACAGACAGATAATGGAATTGAGAAGCCTTACAAGATAGTAATTTCAGTAACAGTATAAAATATTTTAAAGGGGTAAGCATATGGAACTCTTTTGTATAAAAGACCTGCCCAAAATGTCTGCTGAAAGATTCGGCGACAAAACAGCAATGCAGATAAAAAAAGCCGGGGAGTTCAGGGAATATTCATTCAATGATATTGAAGAGCAGTCCAATGCACTTGCCGAATACCTCATGGCTAACAGGATAAAGGGCGGCAAGGCATTTGCGGTTCTCGGTGAGAACAGGCCGGAATGGGGAATATCGTATTTTGCCATTGCAAAGACAGGCGCCTATATTATACCGGTTGACTCCATGCAGAAGGAGAGAGAGGTAAAGACAGCACTGCATTTTTCACAGGCAAAGGGTATATTCGTGTCATCCGCTTATCTTGATGTGATAAAGGAGATAAAGGACCAGCTGCCTCACCTTAAATATGTTATATCAATGGACAGTACAGAACATCCATATGAAGTATCCTTCAATGAGGCATTGGAGGAAGGCAGGCGTATTGTTGCGTCAGGCAAGAGGAGAACCGAGGGTGTCAGATGCGGACTTGATGATGAGTATGTCATTATATTCACATCCGGGACAACAGGCACTTCAAAGGGCGTAATGCTCACAAACAGGAATGTGTCATATGATATAATCAATTCGGAGACACTCATAGGAGTAGAGGAAAATGACAAATTCATATCTCTTTTACCTCTTCATCACACATTTGAGGCAACAGCAGGATTCCTCCTGCCCTTTACATTCGGTAATACAATCACCTATGCCCGCTCACTGAAATCCAAGGAGATCGTGGAGGACATTGCAGACAGCGGCACAACGATAATGCTCGGCGTGCCTCTGCTCTTTGAAAAGATAATAAAGGGTATAATGAGGGCAATACGGCAGTCGCCTGTCAAAAGAACACTGATAGGTTCAATGCTCGGCATAGAGAAGGGTACAAAAAAGGTGCTGGGCATGAAGCTGGGCAGTTCACTGTTCAGTTCACTGAGGGAAAAAGCGGGTCTGGGCACAGTGCGTCTGATGATATCAGGCGGTGCTGCACTCAAGCCGGATATTGCAGAGGCATTTGAGAGTTTCGGTTTCACTCTCTTTCAGGGTTACGGACTCACTGAGACAAGCCCCATTGCATCCATTAATCCTGTTGACAATTACAAGCATGATTCAATAGGTGTTCCCATACCCGGAGTGGAGATTGAGATTGACAGTCCCAATGAGAATGGCCATGGCGAACTCAAAATATGGGGACCTATTATAATGAAGGGATATTACAAGAATCAGAAAGCCACGGATGATGTGATAAAAGACAGCTGGTTCTTTACAGGGGATATAGGATACAAGGATGAGGACGGATTTCTATACATATCAGGCAGAAAGAAAGCACTGATTGTCACTGAGGCAGGCAAGAATGTGTATCCGGAGGAGATTGAAGAGAGACTGGCAGAGAGTGATTATATTGAAGAGGCGCTTGTTCTGCCCTTTGAGAATGTATCAACCAAAAGGGAAGAGGTCGGAGCCATTATCTACCCCAATCCGGATATTATAGAGAGATTCATGAAGGAATGCTCGGAGGAGGAAGCTGACAGTAAGCTGAAAAAAATAATCAAAAAAGAGATCAATAAATTATCACGCGACTTTGCCCCCTATAAGAGGGTGAAGCATTTTAATCTGAGGTATGAAGAATTTCCCAAGACAACGACCAAAAAGATCAAGCGTTATTTATTCAATAGTCTTGCTATTGATGATTAGCGCGTCTCTTGCAGGGTGTAATTACTCATTCTACAAGGGCAAACTCCCCTACGGGAGCTTGAATATTGCCGGTATAGAGAATGCTTCCTATTACAGTGACCTGACAGAGAAGATGGACGGGTTTCTCTATGAGATAATACCTGCATACAGCGGTATGGAGATAGACAGAGGCTCCGACAATACCCTCAATGTATTCATTGAATCCTATGCAAGGAATCCGTATAATTATAATGAAGCAGGCAATATACTTGATTACAGATATTCTTTCTCTGCCCGGTTCAGTGTCAATGACTCCACTGTTCCTGTATCTGTAAGCAAATTGCTTGATGCCGATATACCCGAACCCGCTGCCAGAGACAGTATCGTGACAGAGTCAATCAGGAATTTTATTGACAAACTCCGCAGTGAATTCTGATTGAATGTTCTTGACATCCACTGCGTAAATTGATATTCTTATATACAAAACAAAATGTAAAGGGGGATTTATGGCAACGAGAACAAAGGCTGACATTGTAGATATGATCTCTGAAAGAACAGGTGTTATGCAGAAGGATGTTTCCCTCTGTATGGAAGAACTCCTGAAGGTCATAACAGAGGTTCTTGAAGAGCGCGACAGGATAGAGATACGCGGGCTCGGTGTATTCAAGACAAAGAAGAGGAATGCGCGTATTGCAAAGCATCCCAAGACAAAAGAGGAGATACAAGTACCCGAAAGAGTGGTGCCTTTATTCAAGCCGTCAAAGATCTTGAAAGAGAAAGTGGAAAAAGCAAACAAGTAATCATGGAGGACAAATGCCCAGCGGGAAGAAAAGAAAGAGAAAGAAGATTGCCACTCATAAGAGAAAAAAGAGAAGAAAGGCAAGAAGACACAAGAAGAGGAAATGAATGCACCCGTAGCTCAAATGGATAGAGCAGCGGATTCCGGTTCCGCAGGCTGAAGGTTCAAATCCTTTCGGGTGTATATAATGTACTTGACAATTAAAAAAAATTATTATAAAATAATTAAAACCAGGAGGTGACAATCGGAAAGAAAATTCGCACAGAGAACAAAAGACAATTAACAAAATCTCAAATAGGAGGTACAATGAAAAAGATTCTTGTAATTTCATTACTCGTCCTTGCATTCATCATGGTGTTTGCAGGTGCAAATGAGCATTTTGCACCGAATATGCTGGATGCAAAGCCGACAGCCCCTGCCGGTAAAGACAGCATGGCAGCAGCAGCAGGAGGAACAGCACTATACTGGCAAGGCGGCGCTTTCTCACTGTTCCCGGGTGTAGCATCAAATATTGCTTATGATACAATAAGCGGTTATGTACAGGTGGCAGCAGCAGCAGCTTATGGCGCTGGCGATGAATATTCACTGACATATTTTGCATCAGATGACAATGGAGCAAACTGGACAGCAGGTGTTGACCTGTTCCCGTCAAATCACAGTGAGGCGCGTTCACTGAGCTGTTTTGCAATCTCACAGGACGGCTATCCTTATGCTTATGCAAACTGGAGAAACGGCACAACAATAGGTGCATTCTTTGTAGCAGACCCCTCGGGTCCCAATGCAGGCGGATGGACATCACCGGTTTTAATTGGTGATACAATCAACTATGAGTCCAACAACTATTCAACAATAACAACCAATCCGGTTGGCGACAAGGTTGCATTCTTCGGCTGGAATGATTACTGGACATTCAGCTCCACAGTCTCAGCAGATTACGGTTCATCATGGAGCACATACACAGACATTGTCTCACTCAATCCTGACAGCAATCCGGATATCTGGGTTTCAGACATCAGCACAGTCCGCTGGGCAGACGGCGACAATGTATACGGCATGCTGGGCTTCACCCCTGCAGCCGACTCAATGGCTTATATGGCAGGGCAGGGAACAACATTCGGTCTCTTCCAGTCATCAGACGGAGGAGAAACATACGGTTCAATATCACCTGTCTTTGACGGCACATGGTGGCCCAATGTTGACGGAATGGGCACTGACTCATTCACATACATGATGGATACAATTGACAATGAGGATGCAACAGATGCATTTGCAGTCCAGGCATGGTATGACCCTGACCAGGGCATATTTGTTGATGAACTGGGCAATATAGACGCAATGGGCGTTGCCCCGGGCACATGGTGGCATAAATGGGATATGGAGTATGTCAATGGCAAACTCCATGTTGTAGCTCCCTTCCAGATGGTCACAGTTGATTATGTAACAGAGGGCGACCTCTATACATTCACGGATTACTGGGATAATATAATGTATGGTGTGATGGATATTGCAGGCGGAGAAACAGAATTCACATGGACATTCTGCGATGTGAAGTGTGAGGTTCTTGACACACTGGGCAATCTTGATTCATACAGGGGATTCCAGGGTTCATCACAGCTCTCCTATGACTGGAGAAATGACGAGATGTATGTGGTTTATATGGATCTCTATGACACAGCAACAGGCGCAGGTTCACATGAACTCCTCAAGATTGAACAGAATGGAACAGTAAGAAGAGCAGTGACACCGCCGCTTGTCAACTCCAATGTATCCAATGCCCTTCAGGCAGCAAATATTGTTGATGAGGATGGCGTGATTCATCAGATATGGAGAACAGGTTCTGCTGATTCAATCTACTATGCAGGTATTGATGTAGATGATGTTGCTGACTGGGAAATCATCTATGACGGCATAGAGAACAACACAGCAAGTAACAGCAATGCATTCTTCTCAGTTCCTTCAATCATAAGGGACAATGGCGAGGTTTCATTCTCCATTGCCAATACGGGCAATGTAAGGGTCAGTCTTTATGATGTAGCAGGAAGAGAAGTAATGAATCTCATCAATAAAGAGTTCAGTGCAGGTACTCACAAGGTGAATATCAGTGCTAACACACTTTCACAGGGAGTCTATTTCGCCACTATCATGACAGATAATGGCAGTGATTCCAAGAAAGTAATTATTGTTAAATAAGAGATTCTTAAATAACAAGGGGGGCTTTAATGCCCTCCTTGATTTTCAAAAAATATCACAACAAGGAGAGTAGATATGTTCCTAAAAAGAGGATTTCTCTACTCCGTTATTTTTGCCTTAATACTACTATTTGCATTAAATTTATCAGCAGCTGTAACAGGCAAAATAACAGGTAGAGTCATCGACAAGCAGACCAAAGAAGGGCTTCCGGGTGTCAATGTGATCATTCCGGAACTTCAAATGGGTGCTGCCACTGATGCTGACGGATATTATTTCATCCTGAATGTACCTGTCGGAACATATACGGTTCAGGCTCAGATGATAACTTATTCACCTGTAACAGTTGAAGGTGTTGATGTCAGTGCGGATATAACCACGACAGTCAACTTTGAACTCCTCCCTCAGGCAATTGAGGTTGAGGGTGTTACTGTTACAGCAAGGAAGAAACTCGTTGAGACAAATGTCACATCAAAGGAAAGGACAATTGACGAGCAGTTTCTTGAAGAGATGAGCGGAACCGATATTATGTCAGTAGTTGCAACCAATGCCGGTGTTTCCGGAGAGGGCCAGGCTCTGCATGTCAGAGGCGGCCGAGTTGATGAGGTGGGTTATATGGTTGACGGTATGTCAGTCGCGGACCCGACCAATAAGTCAATGGGTGCAACAATAAACAAGAATGCTGTTGAGGAGATAAAGATAATGACCGGCGGATTCTCCGCAGAATACGGTGAAGCAATGTCCGGTGTTGTCAATATTGTCACAAAGGAAGGCGGCAAGAAGTACAATGGCCAGGTCAAATATGAGGGCAATTCATTCCTCCCCGAGGATATGAATTACGGTGACAACAGAATGGAATTGTCACTGGGAGGACCCCTCTTTACAGACAAGGCAAGATTCTTCATGTCCGGTGACGCCAGTTCAACAAATGACTGGGGACCGAGATTCCATGAAACACCCGATTTCTTCTATGAGGGTGACTCGGCATTTGTCTGGGATCTGTATGAGTACAGTACTGTCTATGATGACAGTTTAGGCCGTTATGTGCTTAATATAGATACAACAACAAGGGTCTGGGCTGATGATTCAGTGCCTTATTTCTACAATAATCAGGATACATTCTATTTTGATTCAGCCTCGCAGTTCAATGCAGATGAATATGACACAGCAAGCTATGATTCAACTGAGATGGAATGGGTTGCACTGATAAACAGGCCGGATGTTGATACTGTTATTGACAACAGATACGGGCCTGATTACTGGAGTGACCTTGGTCCGGCAATGCCCCATCATAAATCACATGAGTATCATGGTCAGCTGAAATTTACATTCAAGCCGACCAATAATATAAAGGTCAATGTGGGCGGTTTCCTGTCCCATCAGTCAATGCAGAATTACGCCAATGCACTGAAATACAATCTTGAGAAGTATATTTCAAGAAATATTGACGGATATCAGGGCAATGCTACAGTCAACTGGATGCTCAATGACAGGAATTTCTTCACATTGAGAGGCAGTTATTTCTATACTTCAACCACAGTAGCTCCTGAATTCTTTGAACCCATAGAGTACACTGATGAAAACGGCGATAAGCAGTATTATGAGCCCCCGGAACAGACAATACCTGAATGGTATGAATTCTGGAAACCGTACGGGCTTGTTGATACAACTCAGTTCAAGGAACTCCCGTCAAACAGGGATAAGTGGAGATACAATTCACCATGGGGATACTGGAGTGCTGCAACAGTCAGAACACAGTACATATATCCCAATTATTACGGTTATATGAATTACAGATTCTCCAATTACTGGTCACTGAAGGGTGACTGGACCAGTCAGATAGGAAGAAATCACGAGGTGAAAGCCGGATTCCAGTACAAGGATTACGAGCTTTTCCAGTTTGACCTCTATCTGCCGTGGGACCCCAATCCATTTGAGGATGACTATAATGTCTTCCCCAGCCAGATATCGGGTTATGTCCAGGATAAGATGGAGTTTGAAGGCATGATTGTTAATGTGGGCATGAGATTTGATTATCTCTCATCCAATACACCGTATTATGTGGATCCTCTTGATGTCACAGTGCCTCTATACAGGTCAGACACAATAATTAACGGTGCGGACACAACAATAACCTTTGAACCCAATACAATAAGCAGTGATACTACTATTGAACAGGGTGATTCAACAATCACAGTGAGGCCCGATGAATGGAATGTGCAGATTGCTGATGTGAAGTATCAGTTCTCTCCGCGTCTGGGAATCTCACATCCCATAACGGAGACATCAGTACTGCATTTCAATTACGGTCATTTCTTCCAGACACCGCAGATGGATTATCTGTTCAGCGGTATAGGTGTCAATATTGCCAAGAGGGGCAATTCACTGGTCGGTGACCCCAATCTCGGAGCTGAAAAGACAATTGCCTATGAAATAGGAGTAGCAACCCAGATCGGCAATGATATGGCAATTGACTTCACATCTTACTATAAGGATATTTACGGTCTTATTGGTTCAAGAAAGGTATATTCAATCCCGCAGACATACTATGCCTATCAGAATGTTGAATACGGCAATGTCAAGGGATTTGAAGTGGCTTTCCAGAGAACAGGCAAGTATTTCTCCGGTAATGCAACATACACACTCTCATTTGCAAAGGGCACAGCCTCTGATGCATTTGAAGGGTATGAGATGAATTACTACTATACTGACCCTGTTACAGGTTCAGGCTACAGTATGCCCAAGATACCGTATTACCTCTCTTATGATCAGAGGCATATAGTGAATCTCGTAATGACATTCAGAATGCCGCAGGGCGAACTCCCTGTCTATGCTGACAACTGGTCTCTTACACTGAATAACAATATTGCCAGCGGAAGACCATATACACCGGAGAATCTCAAGGGCATAATGACAGGCACAAAGAACAGTGAGAGGATGCCGTGGACATTCACTACGGATTTGAAATTCAGAAAGGGAATCAATATAGGACCGATTACACCGAATTTCTATGTACAGGTGTCAAATCTCTTCAATATCAAGAATATTGAGGGTGTCTATGTCACAACAGGACTGCCTGATACTGACGGCAGCATATCATCGTGGAAAGTGTCTGACTGGCCTGAGACAAGTATAGGAGACCCCGGTTATGATGTGAGAAGAGACCTGGACAAGGATGGTGTCTGCACCTCAGAGGAATTCTATGAGGCAGCAGTAGCAGCATATAAAGATCAACTTAATGCACCGACAAATTATTCTGCACCGAGAATTGTCACTGTCGGTCTTGAATTCTCGTTCTAATTATGGAGGAATGCTATGAATAAATGTTTAAGAACAATTCTAATTATATTAACTGCACTGATCATCATTCTTCCATTAAGCGCCAGAACAGCTTCAGATATACAGCCGGAAACAGGCAGGAAATGGGACATGGATTGGGCTGATATCAATCAGCTCAATATGACCATTACCAATTACGGTATTTTCGGCCACAATGTTGAAACAGGCAATGCTGGCGGATATTGGCCATCCGGATACCCGGCTGAAAACTACATCTACGGAGCCGGTATTTGGTTTGGCGCACTGGTGGAAGAAATAGAAATAAATACAAATGAAGACGGTACAGCAGACACTGTGGTAACCGGTGTGGACACACTTGTATCAGTGGGCTACAATCCCAATTCCGGTGCAAGTGAAATGTGCCCCGGAAGCGGAGAGAATGAACCGGGTTATAATGATCCCAATGAAGCAGTATACAAATCAACAGCCAACTGGCCTCCAATGGATCTCCAAGGAGAAGTGATATATGATTCAACTGTGTCAATGCAGGATATATTTGTCCATTATTCGGACAAAGACCCTGCTCAACATTTTACAGAAGAGAATCTCCCGCTCGGCATTGAGGTATATCAGACAACTTATGCATGGGTAGGCCCGCTCAAGGAAGATATTATCTTCATGCAGTTTGAAATAGAGAATGACAATGAAGAGGGCAGTGCACTGAATAACTGCTTTATGGCAGTGACAACTGACTGTGATATCGGCAATGAGTCAGGCAGTGCTGCCAATGACCTGCTGGGATTTATTGACACAATGACAATTGACGGTGAGCTGAATCAGATGGCTCTGGGATATCAGTTCCAGACAGAGTCAGAAGGCGGATGGGCTCATGCACCCGGTATTGTCGCATTCAAATACATGGAGTCACCCCTGGCAACCGAGCAGGTTGATGTGTATCACAATGGTGAAGTGCTTATTGACAGCGGACAGCAGCTTGGTATGACTGCATTCAGATACTTCACACTTGCAACAGACCCCGGTACAAAGGAAGAGAGGTATCAGGTGCTTGCAGGATACAATCATCTGAATTTTGACCCCAATGCACCGGAACAGTCATTCCGGCCATTCCCCACAGCAGATGACTGGGGCGGCGGCGTATCCGGGTATCCGGGTGTCAGTGAAGCAGAGGAAAGGGCAGGCGACAAGCGTTTCTGCATGTCATCAGGCCCGTTTACAATGCCTCACGGCACTTCACAGAAGATTGTCGTTGCTGCAATGGTGGCACGTGATGTCAGTGAGCTGCTGGATAAGGCAATCACTGCACAGTCAGTGTATGATGCAGGATTCAAGGGCCCTGTTGCCCCTGAACAGGTATCATTCTCAATCAAAGGAAAGAATGGCAGAGCAGTCCTTTACTGGGACAATACAGTAGAACAGATCCCCGATCCTTATTTTGAGGATGCAGGTGACCCGTCATCACTGCTGTACAATCCGGCATACCGTGAATACGATGTTGTCGGTTACAGGATTTACAGGTCCAGGACAGGCTCAGGCGGAACATGGGACCAGATAGCTCAATTTGACCTCATTGATGATTATACTGTTGTTATATGGGATTCAATAATCACATACAACAGCAGTGGCAATGCAAGCATAGAGTATATCAAAGAGACACTGGGCACTAATACTGGTGTTCCCTATGTATTTGTTGACTCCAATCTGACCAATGGACTGACTTATTATTATCAGATAACTGCTTATGATTACAATTTCAATGCCTTTACTGTTGATCCGAGCGGGGATACAGTGGGAGCACAGCCACTTATACTGGAGAGTGCAGGCAAGAAAGAGGCAGTTATGCCGAGAATAGTACCGTCCAATTACACTGAAGCTGAGTACACAGCTGTTATGGACAGTACTACATTCAGGGATATTGATTATTACAGTGACACGATCTTTGATATTGATACAACTGTTACACCATATGACACAACAATTGTGTCTGTAACAATTGATTCAGTCAAGCTTGGTGATATTATTCCTCATCCGGTCAATCAGGAAGCAATGGAGCTCCTCATAAGGCCTGTTGTTGATACACTTATATCCGACCTGGAAGCCGGTGAATTCTTTATAATGAAGTTTGACGGTATTGAGAATAATCCGGCAGATGAGCAAGTACCCTCTTATGCATACAGTGTATATAAGGTATCAGGGAATGATACTGTAAAGGTCGGCAGGAAACAGATGATTATGGAAGCTTACACAAAGGTGCTTGATGACGGCAATACAGCTGATATATGGAAGCGGAAAGCCAGTGAAGCTGTCACATCCGACGGTATTGCATTTGATGTATCTGATTATGAGCTCTTCCATAAGACATGGACGCTTTCATCAGATGTGAGGAATATGCTCATTGAGGGCTCGTATGATCCTTCAATTGTCAAACTTGATGAACAAGGCAGACCTTTCTTCCATGGTTCCGGATGGTATAAGATCACATGGAAAGAGGAAACAGTAGATGATACTCTTAACCTCACATGTGAAGTAATGGATATGCAGAATCAGATGGAAATTGAATATGATTCAATTGCTAAAGCTGACTGCTGGCATTTTAATAATTCAACAACAAAGGGACCGTACACCGAGTACATCAATGAGAATTCAGGAGACCCGCTTAAGGGTATGTATCTTTCCGGATTCAAGATTGATTTCAATAATACAGGCAGGGTCTTACCCATGGTATGGGATGACAGGCCTGCTGATGGTGATGAATGGCATATTGTCTTGAACGAATTGCCTGATACCACTGATTTTGATATGCCGCCGGTTGGAGCTGTTTACAATATCACTGTTGATAAATACCAGTATGCGGCAAACACTGATTCAATTCTTGAAAATGTGAAGGTTGTTCCCAATCCTTATGTTGTAAGAAGTGAATTCGGTTCTGACTATAACTACAGAAAACTCTATTTCACCAATTTGCCCAGTAAATGTACAATAAGCATATACACCCTTTCAGGGGATCTGGTAAAGACACTGGAGCATGATGTTGAGTTCTACAGGAAGGAATCGTCCAGTGATTCAACTCTCGTGAAGGATGTAACAAACGGACAGGTAGAATGGAATATTCTTACAGAGAATGACCAGATACCTGCGCCCGGGCTGTACCTCTATCAGGTCCAGACACCGGATAATGCTAAACATATCGGCAAATTTGCTATTATCAAGTAGGAGGCACTATGAAGAAAT
>JAWOBN010000038.1:0-3797 GCA_046484245.1 bacterium
GTTTCAAAATGAAGCCGATTGACTTCTTCGCGTAATTTGAAAGCTCTTTTTTTTTCCATAAATCAACCCGGTTTTATTTGATGAAATTATAGTTTCATTGCTCATGATTGTCAACTTCTAAACGGTTGACTTTCATTTTGCATATAACCTTTACCTTTTACCTTTTACCTACATTCTTGTCATTGCGAGGAGCGTAGCGACGCAGCAATCTCCTTATCCGCCCCCGTCCTTTCCGGGTGTTTTCCGTTTTTCCATGGCCTCTTATCACATGTATCGTATCACACGAATTCGCACGAATCGCGCGAAACGCACGGCATTTGGGCTGCTATTCACAGACTATTGACCATTGACCATCAACTTTTGACCCCGGCTTCAGCCGGTCCTTGTCGTTGCGAGTTCGGCCTGCTTGGAAGGCATCCGCGAAGCAATCTCTGTGTCCTCTATTCACATTCTTATCCGGACGGTTCTCGAACCACCCCTACAATCAATCCATGTAACATGCAACCTGCAAACCTGCAACTCTTTTTACCAGCAACAAGCCACCAGTCACAAGCAACTACCTTCCGTGGCTGTCTATTCACAGACTATTGACCATTGACCCGGCGTCAGCCGGTCTTCTTTTACCTTTTACCTTTCATCTTCTTTGCGAACCGCAAGAATCGCGCGAAACGCACGGGCTTACTACCCATTCTAATCGTTCTACACGTTCTATTCGCTCTTGAATTACGCATCACGGTTGGGCTCTTATCACATCAACTATACTTTAGAATAGTCGTGACAATAATAAAATAACATTAATAATAGTCTTGACTTTATTATGCTAGACAGTATAATAAAATCATGGAAAGGATTATTTACAAAGCACAGTGGAATGAACTGAAGAATGACAGGAAAATGGTGTTTATCTCAGGTCCCAGACAAGCGGGCAAAACAACCTTGGCAAAATCCATTGCTAAGAATTATAGTAATACACTTTATTATAATTATGACACTGAGCCTGAAAAGATTATTCTTGAACCTAATTTCTTTGAAAATATCAATAGAATAGATGATACAATTCCTCTGGTCATACTGGATGAAATTCACAAATACAAGAACTGGAAATCATATCTCAAGGGTAAATTTGATAAATTTGGATCTGATTATCAATTTATTCTGACAGGTTCAGGTAGAATGGAGATGTTCAATAAGAGAGATGATGCCCTTACCGGAAGATTTGTTTCCATGCGTTTATTCCCGCTTACATTAAGAGAATTTAAAAATAATGGGAATATAGAGGACTTCAAGAAACACAAAGTGAGAAGTCTATCTTTAACAGGTAAAAATAATGCTGAAAATATAAAAAATAATCTTTTGGAATACTCGCCATTTCCCGAACCGTTTCTTAAATCAAATAAGAGGTTTTACAGAAGGTGGTACAGAACTTATATCAATCAAATAATACTTCAGGATATAAAAGATATGACAGCAATAAGGCATACAAAGGCAGTAGAATCCCTTATGAGAATAATGCCTGAGAGAATATGTGCCCCGCTCCAGTATTCATCTCTATCAAAATTACTTCAGATATCCATACCAACTGTAAAAAATTGGCTTAACACACTTGAACAATTCTTCATAGTATTCTCTATAATGCCTTATACTGAAATCTCAAGAGCATTGATTAAAAACCGAAAATATTATATGTATGATTATGGTTCAATTAGTGATAAAGGTGCGAAATTTGAAAATTTTGTTGCTCTGGAACTTCTGCAGTTTGTGGAATACTGGAATTGTATGGGAGAAGGTGAGTTTGAACTTAGATATCTCAAGAACAAGGAACAGCAGGAAATAGATTTTATTGTTTTGCTTAATGGTAAGCCATTTCTCATCATAGAGGCGAAAAGTGGCGACGAATCTATTTCAAAGTCTGTATATAAATTTCAGAATTCACTCAATGTACCCGTAGTTCAGTTGGTCAATAAACCCAAATTATATAAGAAAAAGAAAAACAACAAAAATGATATATATATTCTTTCAGCAGCACAATTCCTCTCCAATCTCCCTTAACCCGTCATTCTCCGTTTTCCCTTATCCGTTGTGCGTTCATTCATGGCTTCTTATCACATGTATCGTATCACACGAAACACACGTATCACACGAGTCACACGCTCATAAAATCGAACCGCACGAATTCGCACGAATCGCGCGAAACGCACGGCACTCATCTTATCCGGGAGGGTCACGGACACCTCCCCTACGTACATCCTGCTTCCTTCTTTGTTTTTTACGTATCACACGAGTCACACGTATCACACGAGTCACACGGTCTTTGACCATCAACCATTGACCCGGCGTCAGCCGGTCTTCTTTTACCTTTTACCTTTTACCTTTTACCTTCTTTCCGTGTCTCTTACTTCCCCCTCGCTCATATAATCAATCCTTGCAACTTGAAACTTGGAACTTGTAACTGCATTCCTTTCTCGCTCAGCATTCAGACTCGTGTCCCGCGTCTCGTGACTCGCGTCTCTTACTTCCCGAGTTCTAATAAAACCTCATTATCCTCAGGCGGCAAATCCTTCTTGAGCACCTCAACCATACCCTTCTGGAAATAAGCAATTATCTTGCCGTAAATACTCAGTGAATCTGTAATGAGCTGCATGTCTTCAATCTCATGTTCCGACCCGTCATAATGATGCATGAATACATCAGCAACCTTATCGGAAATTATTGTAATATCACTGTCCTTGACCCAGTATTTCTTCATCTGAGTGTATGCAATGGACTTAATGCCGGCAGCTGCATACTCCCTTGCATATGGTGAGAAATTCTTATGGGAGGGGATTCTCTCTATGAATATACTTTTTATATGTGCATTACTATTCTTGAATTGCACTGTGCGAAGCGGTGCGGGGTATGTGACAAGTGAACCTGTCTCAATGTCGTATATGGGTCCATTATCCGTATCAGCTCTTGTAATATCATTGGCGTGGAAATGTCCTGTAAAGCAAAGGTCAATGCCCCACTCAGCAAAAGATGATGATACTTCTTTATGATTATCAACAACATACGGCGGATAATGCGCCTTCTGGTCTGTGAAATGCTCTGTCAGACCATGATGCATCATAGCAATTACTGCAATATCCCTTTTCCGGGCTTCCTTCAACCTTTCTTCAATCCACTGCATTGTCCGGGGTCTTATCCTTCCTTCAGTCGCAGGGTAATTGTCCTTGAAATTATCTTCATAATAACATGCATCAATGCCCAATATCCATAAGCCCTCTACCGGCTGGGCAATATATGAGAGTGAAGCAGCATCCCTGTACAATGCTTCCCCGTACCCGAATTCATTGTAGATGTCATTAAATTCATCCGGTGAAATGGTCGGCACTCTTGTTTTACTTGTGTCTGTGTATGCAAAAGCATGCGGATTATTGATATCATGATTACCCGGTATAACATATACGGCAATATCATTGTCTTCAATCTCAGAGAGATACTTTGTCATCAGCTGATGATTGAGCAGTTCGCCGTCTTTTGTCATATCCCCGGGAATAATGAGGAAATTAGGAGCACTGTCAATGACAATTTGAGTTGCTTTGCTCAGGATTTCCTCTGAAAGAGCGAGCATCTTCCTGTCACTGTTGAGATATTCCTCAAACAGTTCTGTTCCTGTTCCCAGTTCAATGGAGTACAGGTGAGGATCGGAGAATACCATAAAATCCGTGTCAGGATATTCCGCCCCTGTTACGATCAGCATGAAAATCATGCCTAAAATAAATGGAATGTATCTAATGTTTTTCATAGAATCAATATAC